>CAJUGZ010000042.1 GCA_910585855.1 uncultured Lachnospiraceae bacterium
GGAGCGGAGCAGGCAAAGGACAGGAGCAAACCGCCTCTGGCGTCCGGTGAAAGCACCCCCTCATCCTATAAAATATCAATATATTCCCCTGCCAAAGCCTTGTTCATACTCCGCACAGCACAAAATTTTCCGCACATCGAACAAGTATCTTCCTGCTCCGGCTTTCGTTCTGCCCGAATCCTCTTTGCCGTTTCCGGATCAATCGCACATTCCCACTGTTTTTCCCAATCTAATTCCCTCCTTGCCTTTGCCATAGCATCGTCCTGTTCTCTAGCACCTCGAATCCCTTTTGCAATATCCGCCGCATGTGCTGCAATTCTCGAAGCAATCACTCCCTGTTTTACATCTTCTAAATTTGGCAGTGCCAAATGTTCTGCCGGTGTAACATAACAAAGAAAAGAAGCCCCGCAAGCCGCCGCCATCGCTCCGCCTATCGCCGCCGTAATATGATCATATCCCGGAGCAATATCCGTTACCAAAGGTCCTAATACATAAAAAGGCGCACCCATACAAATCGTCTGCTGAATTTTCATATTTGCAGCAATCTGATCCATTGGCATATGTCCCGGTCCTTCTACCATAACCTGTACATCCCTCTCCCACGCCCGTTTTGTCAATTCCCCCAACTTTACCAATTCTTCTATCTGGCAGACATCCGAAGCATCCGCAAGGCATCCCGGTCGGCAGGCATCACCAAGGGAAATCGTTACATCATATTCCCGGCAAATCTCTAAAATTTCATCATAATACTGATAAAACGGATTCTCCTCTCCTGTCATGCACATCCATGCAAAAACCAAAGAACCTCCCCGTGAAACCAAATTCATCTTTCGTTTATGATTTCGAATCTGCTCTATTGTTTTTCTGGTAATTCCACAGTGCAAAGTGACAAAATCTACTCCGTTTTCCGCATGAAGCCGAATCACATCTAAAAAATCTTTTGCACTTAATTCTGCCAAATCTCTTTGATAATGAATTACTGCATCATAAACCGGAACCGTACCTATCATAATCGGACACTCCGCCGTCAATTTTTTTCGAAACGGCTGTGTATCTCCATGAGAAGACAAATCCATAATCGAATGTGCCCCCATAGAAACCGCTTCCAATACTTTTTTCATCTCTGTATCATAATCTTTACAATCTCTTGACACACCAAGATTTACATTGATTTTTGTACGAAGCATCGAACCGATTCCCTCTGGTTCTAAACAACTATGATTTTTATTTGCACAAATCACCACTTTTCCCTCTGCTACAAGCGGCATTAACTCTTCTGCTGTCATTCTTTCCTTTTCGGCAACTATTTTCAACTGCTCCGTTACGATTCCTTTCCGTGCTGCTTCCATTTGCGTTGTATACATCCCTTTTTCCTCCTGACTCTGCTATTTTTTATAATCTCCTTCACTTACTCTCTATTTACACCACATATGATTCAGCGGTCCATTTCCAGCTCCCAGATATATTTCATTCTGCAAAGCCCCATTAATATATTCTTTTGCCATTCTCACACTCTCTTCCAAATTGCTTCCTTTTGCCAAATTTGCCGCTATTGCGGAACTCAATGTACACCCCGTTCCATGTGTATTTGAAACCAAATATCGCTTCCCGCTAATCCAAATCTTTCGATTCTCTTTCTGTTCATAAAGAAAATCATCTGCCTGACCTGCCCCATGTCCTCCTTTCAAAAGCACACTGCACCCATATCTCTGTCCAATTTCAACCGCTGCCGCTGCGACTTGCTCTCCTGTTTCTATCTTTTTCCCCAAAAAAATCTCCGCCTCTGGTCTATTTGGCGTCACAAGTCTTGCCATCGGAAACAACTTCTCTTCTAAATCCTTCCTGCCATCTTTATCCAAAAGTTCTGTCCCACTAGTAGAAGCCAGCACTGGATCAAAAACAATATTCTTTGCCCGATAATAAAAAAGACGCTCTGCTATTACATCTATAAAAAACTTTGAACCTATCATCCCAATCTTTACCGCATCCGGCACAATATCCGTAAAAATACTATCTATCTGCCTTTTTAAAAAATCCTCCGTCACAGTATGTACACCATAAATCCCTGTAGTATTTTGTGCAGTCAGTGCTGTAATCACACTCATCCCATAAGCTCCATGCATTGTCATTGTCTTTAAATCCGCCTGAATTCCAGCACCACCCGAACAATCACTTCCTGCGATTGTAAGAACTGCTTTTATTTTCTCCCGTTCCATTTTAATTACTTTAAACCTCCCTTCGGATTTTTATATTCCTTTTTCCTTTTTAAAAAGTTTCCGACACTTTTGTAAAAGCTGACTTACCCCCTGCTCAATCTCCGCTTGTGCAAAAATCGCACGAATCATTGCAACCCCGCAAATCCCTGTCCCTTCAAGCTGTCCCATATTTTCCTCCGTAATTCCTCCGATTGCTACAACCGGAACAGAAACTGCCTGACAAATCCTGCACAAAGTATCTCTATCAACTGCCTGTGCATCTGCTTTCGATCTTGTAGTAAACACTGCTCCCACTCCAAGATAATCCGCTCCCTGCCGCTCTGCCAAAACCGCCTGCTCCACCGTCTGCACTGATACACCCAAAATCTTTTCTTTCCCAATCTTCTCTCTCACCAAAGAAGCTGCCATATCACTCTGCCCTACATGCACCCCGTCTGCATCCATCCGACAGGCAATCTCCACTTGATCATTAATCAAAAAAGGGACTTTATACTGTCTGCACAATCTCTGAATCTCTAAAGCCTCTTGATAAATCCCCCCTTTAAAAAAATCCTCCTGAGCCTCCATAAGACTTTTTTCCCGAAGCTGCAGTATCGTAATTCCTCCCTTTAGCGCCTCTTCCACCTGCCAAGCCAGCGTCTTTCCATTTAACCAACTTCGATCCGTTACGGCATACAACAATAAATCATTGCACTTCATAATTTGCCCCTTTCTCTAATTCCTCTCCGCTAATTACCCCAATCTCATCAATAATTCGATTTCGATAGGAAATATTTCCATCTCTTGCTTCCATTCGCTTCCATGCCAATTCTCCGGCAAGCCCCATCAGACATACCGCTGCTGCACAAGCATCTAACTTTCTTTCTGGATTTGCCGCCAAATAAGCAGTAATTAACCCAGAAAGCTGACATCCCGTTCCGGTAATCCGTCCCATCTGCGGACGCCCGTTATAAATTACATAACAACGATTCCCATCCGAAACCAAATCAATCGCCCCTGTACAAACAATGATACTCTTTTGCTCCTTTGCAAACGCCTTTAAAAACAAAACCATCTCATCCAAATTTTCTTTCGTTACCGTATCCGCCTGATTTGCATCCACTCCCTGCGTTGTCTTACTTCCCAATGCCAATGTCTTAATCTCTGAACTATTTCCCCGAATACAATCAAACGGAATCTCCTGCATCAACTTCAATGCTGTATTTGTACGAAGCGAGCTTGCTCCCGCCCCCACCGGATCAAGCAAAATACAATGCCCCAGCTCAGCAGCCCGTTTTCCTGCCGCAAACATAGCAGGAATCGTATGCTGATTCAGCGTCCCAATATTAATATTTAACCCATTGCAAATTTCCGTAATCTCCGCTGCCTCCTGCGGATCATCTGCCATAATCGGACTTGCTTTACAAGCAAGCAGCACATTTGCCACATCATTTACCGTTACATAATTTGTAATATTATGAATCAACGGTTTCTTTTCTCCCACAGCCTCTAAACATTCTTTCAACATTTCAGTTCCTCCTTCTTCTCACTTAGAAACATAAATTTGCCAAATTTTATTCTATTTTAACATACACAACAGTACCCCATTTTCTGGCGTCCTTCCTAATTACACACAAAAAATGCAGATACGCCAAAAAAGCATATCTGCATCCTATCTTTGCAAACTATGTCCCTACGTTGGCATTATCCAAATCAGGTTTTAAGGGTAAAAGCCTCACATGCTTACTCTCAGCCTATTCTAATAAGCTCCCCATATCTTACATTATAACTATTTTATAACAAAAAACAACCCTTTTTTTACACTACTTTTTTTGCTTCTGCACATCATCTAAAAGCCCCATCTTCAGCTCATAATAATCCGGTGTCATATCCAGATAGTGATTATGCGGATTCTCCAACCGCTGCTCTTCTTCCCAAATCTCATTTTCTAACTGCATATTTACATAAGCAGCAATTTCCTTCAAACTTTCCTTTGGATAAACACAACTCCCCTCCAAAAAGACAGGAACTTGCAGTGTCCTTGCCGTACAATTTTCAAAAAACCGATTTTTCCAGGGTTTAATCGGATCGACATACCGCACCGGTTTCGAGAAATCAATCTCTTCCCCCTTTTTCGCAATCATATCCGCCACAGCCTTTTTACTTTCATCAAAAATCCGATACACTTCTTTTATTCCCGGATTCGTAATCTTTTCTACATTTTCTGATACCTTAATTCTAGGCTCAAATACCCCATTTTCTTCTACTGCAGCAATCTTATAAACCGCTCCAAATACCGGATCCGACTTTGAAGTAATCAAACGTTCTCCTACTCCAAAACTATCTATTTTTGCCCCCTGATTCAGCAAAGAAGTAATGGTATACTCATCTAAGCTATTTGAAGCTACAATTTTGCAGTCTGTCAGTCCGGCAGCATCCAAAAGTTTCCTTGCTTTTTTTGAAAGATAAGCCAAATCTCCGCTGTCAATCCGCACACCCTTCAGACGTTTTCCAAGCGGCTCTAACACTTCTTTTGCCACACGAATGGCATTTGGAATCCCGCTTCGAATGACATCATACGTATCCACCAATAAAACCGTATTATCTGGATAACACTCGGCATACTTTTGAAATGCCGTAAATTCATCCCGATAAAACATCACCCAGCTATGCGCCATTGTTCCGCTTACCGGAATATCAAACATCTGTCCGGCAAGCACCGTAGCTGTTGAGCCTACCCCGCCGATATAAGCGGCTCTTGCACCATATACCGCTGCATCCATATTGTGCGCACGTCTAGCACCAAAATCAGAAACCCCTCTTCCCTGTGCCGTCTTTACAATCCGTTTCGTCTTCGTTGCAATCAAAGACTGATGATTGATTTGAAGCAAAACCGCCGTTTCAATTAACTGTGCATCAATCAAAGGAGCAACTACCGTAAGAATCGGCTCATTGGGATACATAATTGTCCCTTCCCGAAAAGCATAAATATCCCCTGTAAACTTAAAATTTTTTAGATAATCTAAAAATTCCTCTTCAAAAATCTGCTGTTCTCTTAAATAATCAATATCTTCTTCTGAAAAATGCAAATCTTGAATATACTCAATAATCTGCTGAAGTCCCGCAAAAATAGCATATCCTGCCCGATCCGGATTTCGGCGGTAAAATACGTCAAATACAACTTTTACCTCTCTGTTTTCGTTATGAAAATAACCATTACTCATTGTCATTTCATAAAAATCCATTACCATAGATAAATTTCGTTCGCTGCTCTGCTTCCTGCCCATTGTTTTTTCTCCTCGTTTATCGTTATTAAAACCTTTTTTCATAATGAAAAACGATTTCCTTATTTTTTCCCAGTTTACAGTTTATACTTCTTGAAAAATTCAAGAAATTACAGTTTATACATTTGATTGTTCCAAGCTGTTTTCTCAACTTGTTCTAGTAACATGGTCTTTCGCTCCTTTCCTTAAAAATATTAGAAATCATTCTCTTTTTCCTTCTCCATTTCTTTTTCCAGTTCTATGCAAATGTCTTCTTTTACTTTTTTTCGTAGTCCATACAATTTTCCAGAGAAAGAACGGATAATCGAGAGGATATCCTCTGCAAGTTCTTCTGACATTGTTTTATCTTCTGTTTCTGTACTTACAACTACGATTTCTGTTTTATGGAAATCACAGATTAGCTGCAAGTAATGAAAACCAAACCGAGTCAGCCTGTCTTTGTAATTGATAAAAATACGGGCTATTTTATCCTCTTGGACTAACGTAATCAATTTCGTTAATCCTTTACGGGTATCATTTAAACCACTTCCTACTTCCGATATAATTTCTAAATCCTTTGGATTTTGCGTGATTGCAAACCGTGCTATATTTTGTATTTGTCTTTCTAAATCGCCTCTGTTTTTTTGTTTATGCGTAGAAACTCTTGCATAAATAATATCTTTTCGATTAGTTTCTGTTTCCACATAAAGTTGTTTGTTTTTTAAAAAAGCAATCAGAGAATCTTTCGGAATCAAGCGTCTTTTATTCACAAAAATTTCTGAAAGTAAACCATGGATACAATAATTCTGTATTGTTCTTGTACTAACTCCAATCATTTTGGCTACTTCCCCACTTTTGTAATATTCTTTGGTCAAATCTGTATCCTTTACCATATCGTCACACCAACTTTCATAATGGTATGATATCACAACTATGAAAGAAAATCAAGTGTTAATTTCTTAAAATTCTTTATTATCAGTGGATCTTTCTTTGGATTCCTGCGTCCGGCATGGCAATAGATTTTAGAACAAATGCCCCAAACCATGGTATCTTTACTTTGGCAGATATTTTACCAAATTTCTTAATACCATACTTTGAGGCATTCATCCTTTATTTCCTTACTCTTATTTGTAACTTTTGATTACGAAACCTGCTTACCCATCCATGCACCATCTTCTCCTACTTTATAACCATCTGGAGTAATGGTATTTTTAGCCATTTCACCAGATAACGTTAAGTAATACCAAATTCCGTTCACAAGCTGCCAGCCAGTCTTCATATCTCCATTTTTACTGTCCAGCAGATACCATTTGCCGTCTGCTGTCTGCTGCCAACCAGTTTTCATATCTCCATTCTTACTGTCCAGCAGATACCATTTGCCGTCCGCTGTCTGCTGCCAACCGGTTTTCATATCTCCATTTTTACTATCCAGCAGATACCATTTACCATCCGCTGTCTGCTGCCAGCCAGTTTTCATATCTCCATTTTTACTGTCCAGCAGATACCATTTGCCGTCTGTTGTCTGCTGCCAACCGGTTTTTATCTTTCCACTCTTACTATCTAACAGATGCCATTTGCCATCTGCTGTATTTGACCAGCTCGTTTCTGCTTTCTCTGTAGTCGCCGCAGAAGACGCATTTGAATTCTCCTCCGTTGTGTCAGAAGATGTGCTGCTAGAGCTGCTGCTTTGGTCGTTACTTGAACTTCCAGTCGCAGGAATCTTCTCTACTAAGCGATAATGACAAACCGTACATTCTTTATGCCGACTGCCATCCCGATAAGACGTTGCTCTTACATCAACCACCCAACTACCATAATTATGTGCCTGATAACCAGCCTTTTCCCTGTTGTCAGTAAGAGAACAGCCATCTGCCTCACATTCGTGCCAGTGGTAGCTGCTGTCATGACTCCAGCTTGCAGACCATGCGTGTACATGAGTATCCGAAACAGGCGGATTCACAGAACCAGTTTCGATATAGCCACATTTCTTACATGTTCCATTTTCGAATTGGTGTTCTTCATAACTGCCCTTTGTACCGTCACAGCCAATCTGATTCATACACTCATGCCAATGATACTCGTTATTATGAAACCAGCTAGAAGAGTATTTATGTTCGTGCTGCGCTGCAGGTGGCTCTTCCGATTCCGACTTAGTATAACCACACTCGGTACATTTGTTTCCTTCGTAATGATGTTCTGCATAATCGCCTTTCTCACCATTACAATCGTTCGGATTCATACATTCACGCCAATGATGCGTTCCATTATGAATCCATTCGGTACTCCATTCATGTTCATGTGGCTTCGGAGCAGGATTCTCCGATTCAGCCTCGGTAGCACCACATTCACATATTCCATCTTTGTAATTATGTTCTGCAGAATCCTTCTTTTCGCCGCAAGCGGTACACTCACGCCAATGATGCGTGTTATCTTTTTTCCAAGACCAGTCGTGTTCTGCATAATCTTTCGTTGCACCATCACAGTTCGAAGCAGTACATTCATGCCAATGACCTACCTCGTCTGTCGTCCATTCTTGAGACCATGTATGGGTATGTCTTTCAACAAAATCCTCTGGCTTTCCTTCACAAGTTACAGTTGCGTTTTGTATTTGAATCTTGTCAGCTACTAGGCTTTTACTCAAAATCGCATTCCATTCTGATTTAGTACCACCAAAGATTATCTCGCTTAAATAGCTACTAGATGTAAACGCACCTGCTCCGATTTCTGTTACACTCTTTGGAATATATAGAGAAAAAAGGCTTTTACAGGATTCAAATATTCCTTTAGGCAATGATTCTAAATTTTCTGGAAGTGACACTTCCTCCAAATACCAGCATTGTGTAAACACACTATCACCTAATACTACTTTTTGACTGCCAGGTGCAAATCTCGCACGTGTTAGCCCACAACTCATAAATGCTCCGAAATTTATCGTTGTAATACTGGCAGGAAAATCAATATAATTCAAACTTGTACAAGCACGGAAAGCTTCCGAACCGATAATCTTTATTCCTTCATTAAGAGTTACGGAGGTAAGATTTTCACAATCACGGAAAGCATCATTTCCAATACTTTCTACACTGCCAGGAATATCTGCGGAAACCAAATTAGAGTTACGAAATGCACTCGAACCGATTTTTTCCACACTGCTAGGAATATACAAGCTGTGAACACTAGATTTCCCTTTTTCTTGATAAAAGGCATAGTCACCAATACTGGTTATACCCTCTTCTATAACAATTACCCTAAACGTTTTCTCGTACCATGGCGGTCGACTCTCTGAAAAATCTGGCATCGCTCCCTTGCCAGAAATTGTAAGCGTACCTGAGTTTGTTAGCGTCCATGTAATGTTCCCTATTGTTCCCTTATTCGTTTCCTCTACTACATCAGCATCTGGATTCTCTTCCATATAACCTTTTGGATAACGTGTGACAATATAATCTGCTGTCATAACTTCATCTTTGCTCATCGCACGTCCCCAGTGAATGGATTTCTTGTAGTTTCCTTCCGCAACAATCACGCCTCCTGCGGTTTTTTCCAGTACAATTACACTATGACTATTTCCATTTACACGCAAGATATCACTAACTTTCACATTTTCGAAAGTAAACTCTTCTGTTCCTCTATCAATCACCCTTGCAGGCAGATTTCCAAAAACCTCATCACTCAGTATATAAGCGAAAGCTACGCAGCCTACACCGCCAATTGCTCCTTTTATTTTTCCTCCCTTATATGCATAATACTCTACGGAACTTGAGGAACCAAACGGTGTCAAATTTGTCCAAGTCGTTCCTTCTGAAAGTGGCTCATTATAAGCTGCAACGGAAGGAGCTTTTTCCTTTAAGCTAATCATTTTTTCATAGGCTTGCTGATAAGTCGGATACGTCGTAGTTGTCACAGCTCTCATTTTCATTTGTACAGGTTTTTCCACTGCCTTCGAATAAAGACACTGAATACAAACGTTATCATCCTGAACAAAGTAATACTGTCCATCTTCCGTATAAGCTTCCCCATCGCCATAACTGTGTGCTTCATAACCATCTTTTTCATCATTGTTTATGATCGGACAATTTTCTGCTTCACATTCATGCCAATGGTATTCTTCATCGCACTCCCATTGTTCCGACCATCTATGTTCATGAATGGTGACAGTCAAAGCTCCTCCTGATGGCACAGACTGACCGACCGAATCGCTCTTTATGGAATCAAGTTGATTATTCGGCTCAATCGCTTTAGTTGATTCGGTCAACTTAAACGCTGTTCCCATCGTTGAAAGCAATACAACAAAAGCCATCGACAATGAAATTATACAATTCGTATGTTTACGCATACTCAATATTTCTACTACTAAAAATATATACCAAACGGTATATGCCAGATAAAATAGCTTTTCCTTTCCTAGATTTTTATTTCTTTAGGTACTTTTAAACCTATTCGTCTACAGTTGCAAACACTTCATCATACCTTTTACATTCAAATCTTCAACCGCTATATTAAGATGGTTTGGTTTTGATAAAGTTTTTGTACCTTTAAGACTTGTTTCTGAATATTTGTCTAGTCACTTCTCCTTTCTTTTCATTCCATTCCTGCGTTTCTTTAAGCCTTCGTATTAATTTCTTCTCCAGTTTTTTGACTATCCTCCTTTCCTGTTTTCTTTTTCGTGAACTCCCCATCACCTAAAGATCCCTGTGTCCACTTTTGTTGACTAGCGCAGGTATGGCATCACTTCATTGTTCATCTTTATGTATACCTTCCCTTCTAAACTATACCACAAATCCTATATTGTGACAAGCATTGATTTTGTATGCTTTAATTAGGCTTTTGGAGATACTTTTTCTGTTCTGGCGTCCCCCCATTCCAAAAAACTTATCTTTACTGCAATTTATCTCATCAACTTAGAGGAGGAAGACTCCTTGCTATAAAAAGTTAAAATTTCCAAGCGTTTTAGAAACATCTCATAATATTGCGGCAAATTTAAAAATACTTCCTGCTCTACTTCTTTTATTTGATTTAATCCTATCTGTTTTACTGCTTCTAAGGCTGCTTCTTTTTGTGTTATATTTCTTCCAAACACAGTTTGACAGTTTGCTCCTTCTAAAGAATCATAAGCATAAAATGCTTTATTAAAATCCATTAATTTATGAAGACATATCGGCTTATTATTGGCATTAGAAATTAAAACACCCCAATTTCCCCAATGTCTATCTGTATTTCCTACAAGATAATCTATAATATTCATCATATAATAATTATATCGATCCAGTTTTAATATATATTTTTTTGTATCTTTATTATGATTTTGAGAATAAATTTCAAATGCTTCCATCGAAACAATAGAATTGTCTTTTGATGTTATATTATCACTTACCGTAATTTTTTCTCCATCAAAATAATCTTCTTCATAAAATACCTGTGAAACCAAAAAACACCGACATATCCGGCTTGCAAGCAATTCTCTTTCTACAGCGTCTGTTCCTCCATTTTTTAATAATCGAAAACTGCCTTTTACTCGTTGCCATGCCTTTGGAAAAGATCCATTTGTTGTTAAATCTCTAACAAAAGATTGATTCTGAACCATATATTGTTTCCCCCTTAAAGCAACATCAACAAATGTATTATCTAAATGATTATCATACAAATTTATCTCGTCAAAAGTAACGCGCTCTTTTTTTTGCTTTACCCAAAAAACATCGGTCAATGAAGCACAGCGGTAAGTTAATGCTATTTTTGCTCTTTCTTTATCTGTAACCGCTTGTAACATTCCAATACTATTTAATATTTCCTTTGCATATTTCCTATCTAATGTCAAAACTCTAGTTGCACACCAATAATTAAAATTTGTTATATTATTAATTAATGTATCTATATCACTCTCTTCTTCCAAATATAAGTTATATGGCATAAACGATTTATAATATATTTTACATTGTCCAATTTCATCTATTCTGGCTACTCTTCTATCTTTATGCATCACTTCATATACTTTTCTTTTCATAAAAATCCTTTGCCCATTTTACACTCAAATTAAAAGTTTTTCTTTTTATTATTCTAAATCCATTCCTGAAAAATTAACTTCGTTTGCTCTAGCATCCCCTTCCTCTTTCAAAGTAAATCTTTCTATCAATCCTTCCAAAGAAGTTCCCCGCAGCAAACGATTTGTTACCTCAGAAATAGACTCGCCATTTGCCACTGCATAAGGACTCATAGCACTAGAAACCGTACTTAACAGTTCTGCATTCGCCCTTGTATTCATAGAAGCAATCAAATCCGGCGCAATACTTTCCAATACACTCTTTACTGCCTCGATATAAGCCTTCTGCTTTTCGATCGCCAGCCGATCCGCTTTCTCCTGCCGATATACTTCCAAATCCGCCTGTTCCTTTTGCCGTGCCAACTCTGCCTTTAAAATCGTATCCAACAGCTTCTGCACACGCTCCTCTGCCTCTTTTGCAGTCTGAAATGCTGCCTCCTCTGCCCGCTTCTTTTCTTCTTCCCGATGAATTTGATCCAATTTTAATTTACTTTGCAGCATTAACTGATACGATTCCAAACAATAACGCAATTCTGCCTGCTCTTTTTCGGATTCAAACAATTTCCTTTTGACTTCCAGTTCTTTCTTTCTTTCCGACAATTCCAATGTCTTTTCTATTATACTCTTTTGATAATTATCGATCAAACCCTGTACAGATTCCTCCGCCTGCACAGATAAAATTTCTACATCATGCACCCACATCCCGTTTTCTTTAAAAATCCGCCCACATTGGCATTGATTTTTTTCAGTATCATCTTTCAACTCCTGTGCATTTGGCAAATCCGGCAGATTCAATACCACATCCCGTACAATGTCCAAAGCCTCCGAATAAAATTTTTCAATCGAGTAATTTTTTACCTTTCTCTTAAGCAGCGATCGCATCTGATCACACAGATATTTTACATAATTTTCCACGCAAAACCATTTTTCCTGATACTCCGGCAAAAAATCAACACAATAAGAAACCGTTACCCAAACAGTAACAAAATCCTTTGTCTGCAGCTCAATCTGATCACTGACCTTATTATTTTCTGTCTGCAGATACACCGTATGAAGCAAACAATCGGTATTTTTTGGTCTTCCTGTCGACAATGACAAAACTTCTAATGTTTCATCATATTCCATTAAATAAGTGATAGGTCCAGTCACAACCTTTCGGTTTCCGGTTTTCGATACAACATTAATGGCATATCCCGTCCAGACATCAATACTGACTACTCCATCATATTTACTGTCAATCATAATAGTACGTGGCTTAGAAAAAGACTTTCTTCTAGAAAAGCCTGAACCATCCACCACTGCATTTTCCTGCCCTAAAAATCCATTTTCCAATACTTTCGCCCTTGGGCTAAGAAATTTCGGAACAACCCCCGCTGCCGCTTTATCTTCTTCATAATCAACTTCCTCATGATCAACCCCATTATACCGCAGCACTTCCTGATTTCCGGGATACCACAGCCTGCACTGCTTCTCCGTCAACCGGCGTTTTACCACAACTTCTTCAATCGGATTGACTAAATACATAGCTGCTCCCCTTACCATCTTAATTCTTCCGGTTTTGCGTTCCAAAATATACCTTCCTTCTCCGGTAGGAATTGCAATCGCATGATGCATCACTTTTCCTTCATAGTCAATAATCGCATGTTCCGGTCTAGGATAATAGATCATCTGCTCCCTTCCCGTAATAAACAACTCTTCTCCGGCAGTATACGTCACTCCGTTTTCTTCATAATTTGAAACAACCTTTACATAAACCCCGCTGATTTCCGACAGCTCAATCGCTTTAAATTTATATCCGCCTTTCGGATTTTCCAAAAACACTTCATCCGGCTTTGGAAATACAACTGCCGAGCCATGTACATACTTTTTCTCTCCTTCTTCGTTCTTCAGCACACAATATTCCAATTTCTCCAATGTAACTGCATCACGAATATAATTATTCTTATTATTATCCGCAGGAATCACTTCAATTCCGGTAGGCGGTATGTAAAAAGATACTTCTGTCCCCTTAATCACAAGAAGCTGCCCCGTTTCATAACTTTCCATTCCATTTTCATCTGACTTCTCTTCTTTTTTCAACGCATCTGCATCATAAACCCTTGCCAGCAGATACTGATTAAAATGAAGCCGATGTCCCTGAATTGCCTTTGCCATCTGCCCCGGATAAAGCGCAAAAGAAACATTTCCCCGAATATTTACCTTCTTTCCTATCTGCAGTTCCGGCAGCGAATTTGCTGTTCCGGGTGTAGGATGGCGATAGTCTAACGCCGGATTTTTTAACACCACATACCAATTTTCCGGAGCCGTTACAAAAGTAGTAATCGCCTCAGAAAAACCAGCCTCCTCAAACCGTTTGCTTTTTTCATTAAACACCACCAAAGCATCCGATGTCGATAAACTCATCTTATAAGAACCAACCACACAAGAAATCAATCCCTTTGTCTTATCCAATACATAAGCATATTCATTTGGATTTAATACCAAATCACGTTCCCTTTGCATATCCGCCATAATTTTCTTCCTCCTAATTCTAATCCTTTCCCATAAAATCATTACAAATGCTGCATCCTATATCACTTCATCTACCGGAAAAATTTCGATAAGACTTTCTCTTCAGAAGCCAAGAAACAGCCAGATTTCGGAACAGCAGTACCCAACCGTTCCGAAATCTGGCGTCCCCCTTTCAAAAATCTTCCGCCTACACCCCTCCTTCTTCCACCAAATCCGCATACGTTCCCGTCAGCTTCTCAAACCGAAGAGAAAAATTCTCATAAACCCTTTCTGTCAGTTCCGCCAGCCGATTATTCACATAAATTTTCAGCATCTCTGTATCAATATCCAAAAAAGTCATGACCTGTTCCACTGTATAATAATTCAAAAACAAAATCTCATCATTTTCCTGTATCTCATAATACCCAGATTCCAACTTCCCATTTACCTGAGCAAACTTCGGACAAGTCACTTTCTTTTCATTTACCACAAAAGAAATACTCCCCTCATATTCCGGCAGTTTCCCAACCGAACAAACCGCATCTGGTCCTACCGTAGACTCTTTTATAAAAATTCGATCATTTTGCCGAATCGGTGTCTGAAGACTGGCTTCTGTTTTTTCCAACAAAATAACCGCCCCTTCTCCGACACTTCCCCGCACCACCCGAGGCTTTCCGTTTACCTTAAAATTCAAATCCCGTCCCCTTTGAGGAAAGAGAGAAGCATTGGAAATATCTGCCTGCAAAGCCGCATCCATAACCGTCAGTTTATCATTATCATACAGTTTAATTCTCTCATTATTAACATAAACAAAGATAAAACTATTTCGCTCATTATAAAAATTCAAACAAATCCCAATCGGCGTAACCAGCAAAGAATCCTTTTTTGCATCCTGTATCAAAAACTCTACATTTCCCATTACTTCTTCTCCACGAAGAGCCACCCGCTCCCTAGGAATCATAATCTTATCCGCCAAAAGAGCCGTAAATCCGGTAATCTTTCCGCCGCCGCCTACAACAAAAATGGCACTGACTGCCTTTCCGCCATTTAATTCCTTAATCTTATCCGAAACACTTTCTGCCATATGATCCAACACCGGCTTTAGCACTTCCAGCACTTCTTCTGAAGTCAGCTTATGAATCAGCCCCATAATATCCTTATAAAAAATAGGCTTATTTTTACCGGATGAAATCTTAATCTTCTCTGCCGTATCAAAATCCGTTAAATACTGTTTTGCCAAACACTCGGTCAACTCATCACCTGCCAAAGAAATCATTCCATAAGCAACCACGCTTCCATCCTTTGTAATACAAATATCGGAAGTTCCCGCTCCAATATCTACCAAAGCAATATTCAGCAAACGAAACTGCTCTGGAATCGCAAGCTGAATCGCAGCAATCGGCTCTAAAGTAAGACTTGCCACCTGAAGATTAGCTTCCCTTACAGCAGCATACAAGCTGTCCACCACATCCTCCGGCAAAAAAGTAGCCAGCACATTTGCTGCTATCTTTCGAGCCTTATGCCCTTCCAAATTGTTCATTACATAGTCATTCATATAATACTGAATTACCGTATAACCCACACAATAAAAACGAATATTCTCCGTTTCTTCCTCGGCAAGCTGTGCATGAGCCTTCTCCACACCAAGCATATCCAAAGAATAGATATCCTCCTGATTGACAATCCGTTCTTCTTCTAACTCCTGCTCTGCCTTAATTGTTACTGTCTTTAATACACGCCCTGCCGCCGCAATACATACCTCACTCAACGTCCGTCCCAAATTCCGTTCCAATTCGGACTTTACCTGATAGATCACCTGTCCGACCTTTGTAATATCATGAATCTGTCCGTCAATCATCGCCCGGGTGTCATGATATCTTACACACTGAGCAGCCACTTTAAAAACCTTTCGTTCCAAATAGCCTACTGTCCCTACAACACTTCTTGTCCCTATATCCAAACCAAATACCATATGCTCTGGATATTTCATTGCTTCATCCATAAAATCCTTATCCCCTTTGTATCACTGTCTGTTTCGTCTAAGACAGCTTTCTATTTGCTCAATCAATTCTTTTTCTGAAGTATCATTCCAAATCACACAATCACAATGCTTCCGAAATATTTCATCCGAAAGCTGATTTTCCATAACCGCCGCAATCTTTTCTTCCGAATATCCACGCTGCTGCTTCAACCGCCTTTTTCGAACTGCCGCTTCCGAATAAATAAACCAAAGCTCGTCACAAATCTGATCATAGTGTTCCTCAATCAAAAGTGCCGCTTCCAGTACAATATCCTGTTTCGGATACTGCATCTGCAATCGTTCTATCCTCTCCTGTATCGTTTTCTTTACAGCAGGATGAACAATTCCGTTTAACTGCTCCAATTTTTTACGATCCGAAAATACAATCCTTCCCAATTTCTGCCGATCAATCTGCCCGTCAAGCCCCAAAATTTCCTGTCCAAAAACAGAAAGAATCGCAGGGTAACACAAACCAGAAGGCCGTTCTAATTCCCAAGCAATCTGATCCGCTTCCAGAGTAAGACAATGAAACCGATCTCTCATAATCGAAAGTACATAAGACTTCCCGCTTCCGATTCCGCCAGTAATCCCAATCACCATTTCAAACACCTTTCAACCTTTGTTATTACCAGTCAGGACGCCGGAATCGAACGAAAGATCCATTCCGAACCCGGAATAGAACTCCCTTCGGCTTTCGGCGTCCCCTCCTCTACTTTGCATCAAACCAGCTATCCCCGATATGCATATCCACCTCTAATTTTACCTGTAAATCAGCAGCATTCATCATTTCCTCTTTTAAAATCTGACTGACAGTTTCTATTTCTTCCCGGTGTGTTTCAATCAAAAGTTCATCATGTACCTGTAAAATCAGCCGAGATTTTAATTTTTTCTCCCGCAGCTTTTTATCCACACGAATCATAGCAATCTTAATAATATCCGCTGCTGTTCCCTGAATCGGTGCGTTCATAGCAATTCTTTCTCCAAATGACCGCTGTGTATAATTAGAAGATGCAATTTCGGGCAGCGGACGCCTTCTTCCAAACATGGTAACGGTATATCCTTTTTCCCTTGCGCTTGTCACCAAATGCTCCATAAAGCGTTTAATTCCCGGATATGCCTGAAAATACTGCTCAATATACTCCTGTGCCTCTGTTTTTGAAACGCTTAAATCCTGACTAAGCCCAAAAGAACTGATTCCATATACAATTCCGAAATTTACCGCCTTTGCATTTCTGCGCTGCAGAGGCGTTACCTCCTCTAAAGGCACATGAAATACTTTAGAAGCCGTAATACTATGAATATCTTCTGCATCCTGATAGGCTTCGATTAAATGGGGATCTTCTGACAGATGCGCCAGTACCCGAAGTTCAATCTGTGAATAGTCAGCATCCAAAAAAACATAGCCTTCCTCTGGTACAAATACTTTGCGAATCTCCCTTCCCAGTTCCATCCGCACCGGAATATTCTGCAGATTGGGTTCTGTACTGCTGATTCGTCCGGTTGCTGTAATTGTCTGATTAAATTTTCCATGAATCCTTCCATCTGCACCAATATAGGAAGATAGTCCGTCTGCATAAGTGGATTTTAACTTTGTATATTGCCGATATTCTAAAATTTCTTTCACTACCGGATATTCCAATGCCAGTTTTTCTAATACATCTGCTGCTGTAGAATAACCCGTTTTGGTCTTTTTTCCGCCGGGCAGTCCCATTTTTTCAAACAAAATTTCGCCAAGCTGCTTTGGTGAATTGATATTAAAGGTTTCTCCTACTTGTTTATAAATAGACTGTTCTACCTCTTTAATTTTAACAGAAAGGCGTTCTCCATATGCCTGCAGTTCCTGTTTATTAGCACGGATTCCATACTGCTCCATATGATATAAGGTCGGAATCAGCGGCATTTCAATCGTTTCAAATAGTTTTTCCATTCCCTTTTTTTCTAATTCTTCTTTTAAAATCGGCTTTGTTAAAAACGGAATTAAACTCTGGTAGCAGCAATATTTTAAAAATTCCTCCGGTTTTTCTTCCTGCACTTTTTTTAAAGAAAGTTTCCCAAGCAGTTCATTTCGGCTTGGCACAATGCGATGTAAATAGTCCTTTGCCAAATCCTCATAGCTGTAAGTGTCCTTTAAAGGATTTAATAAATAGGCAGCAATTCCGGCATCAAAAACATTTTCTTCAAAATCAAAGGAATCTAAATAAGGCAGATTTTCTTTTAAATTTAAAAAGATCTTTTCATTTGAAGTCTGCATAAGCTGTTTCCAGCATTGTATCAGATACTCTTCTGTCATAAAAAACTGTACCGGAATAAAATAAGCCTGTCCCTCCGAAAAAGTAAGCGACAATCCCATCAATGTGCCATCCTCTGCAATTCCGGCAACCGCTACCTGTCTTTTCTTCTTGGCTTTTTTCAGAATCTCTCCTGCCTTGCTGAAATCATCTAAAAGAGAAAACGTTTCCTTTTCCTCCCGGCTTAACTCAACTGGTTCAGATAAAAAATCTGCTTTTCGAAAATACCGATGAATCAGACTTTTAAACTCTAACTGCTGAAATAAATCATAAGCTTCTTTTGTAAAAAAATCCTTCTTTTTGGCATCTTCTTTTTGATACTTCAATTCACAGTCTATTTTTATTGTTGCCAATACCTTAGAAAGCTGTGCCATATCATAGTGCTGCCTTAGCATGTTTTGTGCTTTAGGCGGCTTAATCTCCTCCAAATGTGCATAAGCATTTTCAATCGAACCAAAACTTTGTATAATCTTTGCTGCCGTCTTTTCTCCAATATTGGGTACACCCGGAATATTATCAGAAGTATCTCCCATCAACGCTTTCATATCAATAAACTGTGTTGGCGTTACGCCATACTGTTTCTTTACATCTTCTTCATAATAACTTTCTACCTCTGTTACCCCTTTTTTGGTCTTTGGCACTCGAATCTGAATTTGATCCGCAGCAATCTGCAAAAGATCCCGATCTCCAGACAATATAGTTACTTTCATCCCCTCTGCCTGAGCCTTTTTTGCCAAACTCCCCAAAATATCGTCTGCTTCCCACCCCGGATAATCCAAATAAAGAATCTTCATAGCCGTTAAAACTTCTTTTAACCTAGGAAGCTGTTCTGCCAATTCCTCCGGCATCGGTTTTCGATTGCCTTTATACTCCTGATACATTTGATGCCGAAAAGTCGGCTCTTTTCTATCAAATGCTACAATAATAGAATCCGGTATTTCTTCCTCTACCACTTTCATAAAAATATTGATAAATCCCAATACGGCATTGGTATGCTGCCCCTTAGAATTCGCCATATCCGGCACTCCATAAAATGCACGATTTAAAATATTATTTCCGTCAATCAGTAATAG
This sequence comes from uncultured Lachnospiraceae bacterium, assembly GCA_910585855.1. Lineage (GTDB taxonomy): Bacteria > Bacillota > Clostridia > Lachnospirales > Lachnospiraceae > MGBC114844. Next base: position 19,361 of record CAJUGZ010000042.1, read on the forward strand.
TTTCTCCATCTTTTCTCCTGTTTATATCCATCTTACTATCTGAAGCGCAACCCCTAACATCACTAACAGATGCAAAATCAAAATAACCAGCCGATTCAAACTCCGAATCCGCCGAATTCGTTCAAAACGAATCTCTGCTTCTACTATTTTATTTTCTAACAACTGGCTGAAATTATACGAGATATTTCTGTCTTCATTTAATTCTTGCAAACCAATGGAAAGCATAAACATAATTTCCAACTCTTCATAACAATCTTCACAAGCTTGTACATGTTCAATAAAGCCTTCCATTTCCCGATTTTCTAAAGTATCCTCTAAAAACCCGGGAATCATTTTCTGCCATTCCTTACATTTCATCCTTTCTTGTCCTTTCTGGCAATTTCCAGTTTTACAGCTTATTGCTTTTATTCTAGCACAAGAACAGAAAGATTGCAAAGAAAAGATATACAATCTTTCATTAGGCTTTTGGAGATAGGATACTGGCTTTCACCGGACGCCAGAGGCGGTTTGTTCCTGCCCTTTGCCTGCTCCGCTCCAAACGGTAAGAAAGTCTAAGGCTTCTGATTTCGGTTCATCCAACCAGACGAACCGGGGCGCAATTCGCCCTCATAACAACCAAAACGAAACAGGTGTAAGGAAGGA
>CAJUGZ010000043.1 GCA_910585855.1 uncultured Lachnospiraceae bacterium
ACCTAAGATTTTTTTCACATACTGCTTCTATGCAGTGTGTGAAAAAAAAGGGGCGTGTTTAGCCCGTATGATAAGAGAGAGATAGTGTTGTGGTAGGTGGAAGCTTTTGGTATGGTAGTTTGTTTGGGCTTGTGGTAAGGGCGAATTGCGCCCCGGTCTGTCTGGTTGGATGAATGGAAAGGCAGAAGCCTTAGAACTTCTTGCTTTTTGGAGAACGGAACAGCAGGATGCCTGCCGTTTTCGAATCTGGCGTCCGACTTTATTTTGTTAAGTGTTTACAGATAAATAGACTTATGGTAAACTGATGAAATAAAATATAGTATGTTAAAAAATTTGGAGGAAAAAATGAAACAGGAGTATAAAAAGTATATGGTTTTGGCAGGGTGGATGTTTGTTCTTTATCTTTGCATACGATATTGGGATCGGTTTATCAATATAGTATTTCTTGGGATTCAGGCTGCTTCTCCGCTGATTTTAGGTGCTGTGATTGCTTATATGTTAAATATTATTATGAGTTTTTTTGAACGGCATTATTTGAAAAAATGTAAGTTTTCGGTTGTGATTAGTCAGAAGCGGATTATTTGTATGTTGTTGTCGTTTGTCAGTTTGGCAGGAATTATTTTTTTGATTTTTCAGTTGGTTTTGCCAGAGTTGGTGAATTGTATCAGGGAGTTATTGAAAAAAGGTCCGGCTGTTATAGAAGAGATTTATTTGTCATTAAAGGATAATACAAATCTGGCAGGATATATGGAGATTTTGGATCAGAATATTGTTTTGGATCAGGTGATGTTGGAGGAAAAGATCGAACAGGCAATCGGCATGTTATTAAATGGTGTCGGAGGGATGATGAATTCGGTATTTTTAGCGGTTACTTCTTTGGTTTCTTGGGTAGTGACGCTTTTGGTCGGAATGATTTTTTCTATTTATCTTTTGCTTGGAAAAGAGCAGATTGGGAAACAGATTAAATTGTTGATTTGTACTTATCTGCCAAAATATGATAAAAAGATTTTTTATGTGGCTGATACGATCAATTATAGTTTTCATAATTTTATTGTTGGACAGTGTACAGAGGCAGTGATTTTGGGGAGTCTTTGTATTGTTGGGATGTGGATTTGCCGTTTCCCTTATGCAGTGATGATTGGTGTGCTGGTTGGATTTACGGCTTTAATTCCGATTGCGGGGGCTTATATTGGAGCAGGAGTGGGGGCTTTTATGATTTTTACGGTTTCTCCGATAAAGGCAGTGTTCTTTTTGGTATTTATTGTGGTGCTGCAGCAGTTGGAAGGGAATTTGATTTATCCTCGTGTAGTTGGAAGTTCGATTGGACTGCCCGGAATCTGGGTGCTTGCGGCTATTACGATTGGCGGAGGAATTCTTGGAATTGGAGGGATGTTGGTGGCAGTGCCTTTGACAGCGGCTATTTATCAACTGCTTCGGGAAGATGTTTATAATAGAAGGAAAGTGACTGCGGCTGTTTCAAAAGAAATAAAGAAAAAAACAGAATTAAAGAAAGTGTAATGGAGAAATTTTGCATGGTATAGTTGGATGGAAAAGGACATAGTTTAATAAGTGAAAGGTCTATAGAAAAGAGGAAGGCTGGATGCTGAATAAACTGTGGGCAGGAATGATTATAATTGGGATTTGTTTTGGAGCAGCGACTGGGCGGATGGCGGAGATTTCAGGAGCAGTGATTGATAATGCAAAGGAAGCGGTTAGTTTATCAATTACTATGCTTGGGGTAGTGGGAGTCTGGAGCGGAGTTATGAAGATTGCGGAGGACTCTGGACTGTTAAAAGAGATAGAGAAAGGGCTTAGTCCGCTGGTGCATTTTTTATTTCCACGAATTCCAAAAGGGCATAAAAGCTTGGAATATATTACTACGAATATTGTGGCAAATATATTGGGGCTGGGGTGGGGAGCAACTCCGGCTGGGCTTAGAGCGATGAAAGATTTGGCAGAGTTAGAGAAAGAACGTGGAAACAGCGAATATTTAGAAGATGTGAAAACGGCAAAAAAAGAGGCAGCAGGCAGTATACAAAATAGTACTGTAAGAACTGCAAGCAATGAAATGTGTACTTTTCTTGTAATGAATATTTCATCTTTACAGTTAATACCAGTTAATATTATTGCATATCGCAGTCAATATGGAAGTGTAAATCCGACGGTGATAATTGCACCTGCGATTGTGGCAACGTTTTTTAGTACGGTGGTGGCGATTATTTATTGTAAAGTGATGGGGAGAAAATGAAAAGAAGAAATTTTGTATAAGATTAAAAAAGCAGGAAAAGTGGATTAGTATACTAATAGTCAGCATTTCCCCTATTTAAACGTAATATATGGAGGTACAAATAGAAAGCAAAGATGGCAGAATTCTTTGCTTTTATTTGACTTTTTTATAGAGAAAAGCTATAATCAAAGTAAAAATGGGAGAGTTTTATTTTTTTATTATTTTAGGAAAATTTTTTAGGAGGATGGTTATGTCACGAACAGAGAAAAAGGTAAAACCGATATCTTCTGAAAAGAGTATTAGTAAGAAGATTATGTCAAAGCTGGCACTGATGATGGGGATTATCTTTTTAGTAGCGATTGCTGCTGCTGGTGCGCTGTCGGTTCGATCTTTGACAGAGGCTACAAATGAAAAGCTGGTTTCGGTTGCTTATGAAAATGCATTTTTAATTGTGAATGATATTGAAAATTCATATGGAAAAGCAATAGGATTTACAGAAGCACTTCGGAATATTACAGAATTAGATCCGAGTGAACAGCGTAGGGCGATTGATACTGCTTTAGTAGGAGTACTGGAGGGAGATGCGAATTATACAACAGCATTTGCCTATTTTGAGCAGAATCGTATTGCAGATGCCAATGGACAGCCTTACAGTGTTTCAAAGAAGGATATTGCTTATGAAGCAGTTGTATATCCAAATCCAGATGGTTCAGGTTATCTTTTTGAAAAGCATGAAGACGCATTTGATAATTATGAAAAAGAGTATTGGATGGAAATGAAAGAAACAGGTCAGCCTTATATCTATGAACCTTATATTTATAATTTAATGGGAAAAGATATTATGATGATTAGTATTCTTGCTCCTATTTGGGATGCAGACGGAGTATTTCTTGGTGTCGGCGGTGTGGATATGGCATTGGCAGATATGCAGAGTATGCGGTATGCTGGTACAGGATATCGTTCGACTCATATGGTGGCTCTTGCGGAGGATGGCACGATTTTAGTGGATTCTGCGAATGTTTCTACTGTAGGAAAAAAAGTTTCCGAGGTAGGATATGATAAAATTTGGGAGCATGGAAAAAAGGTGTATTCTATGCCGGAAGGGGACTATGAAAACAGTTTATTTGTGATAGATAAAAAGGAAATGAATTTTGCTACAGGGAAAAAAGGGATTTCTGTTACAATTCCTTTGAAGATAAGTGCTGGAAATCAGTGGACATTATATATTGCAATTAATCAGAGTGAATTTTATATCACAATTATAGAAGGAATTGGAAAGTTAACATTTATTATTGTTGTACTTGCTTTTTTGATGTTACATTTTGTATCTTCTACTTTAAAAGATTGTCTTGCTCCGTTTCAGGAAATTATGGAAGGAGCTTCAAAATTGGAAGCAGGTGACTTGAAGATACATATTAATGTCAATACAGAAGACGAATTAGGACGTTTGGCACAGGCATTTAATCATATCAGTACAACAATGAACAATTATGTCAATGATATTTCACTGCAGCTTTCCGAGATGGCTTCTAACAATATGGATATTGCAATTACACAAAATTATATCGGAGATTTTATTCCGATTCAAAATTCTATAGAAAAGATTTCTGTGTCTTTAAATGATACACTGCATCAGATTACTCTGTCGGCAAATGTGGTTTCGGATGGAGCAGACAGTGTGGCATCGGAATCACAGCTTCTTTCTAATGGTCTTTCTGAGCAGGTAATGGCGATTGCAGAATTAGCAGTTTCGATTGATGAATTAGTGGAAGATGTAAAGGGAAATGCAGAAGACGCACAAGTGGCAAATAATATTGTATCAGAAGTAAGAGAGAAAATTCAAAAAAGCAATAAAGAAATGGCACTTTTGACAAATGCTATGTCCGATATTAATCAGTCATCAATGGAAATTCAAAATATTGTAAATACCATTCAAAATATTGCAGATCAGACAAGTTTACTTTCTTTAAATGCTTCGATTGAGGCTGCACGGGCAGGAGCAGCAGGAAAAGGATTTGCAGTTGTGGCAGATCAGATTCGGGAATTGGCAGAGAGAAGTGCAGATGCAGTAAAACAAACAGAAGGTTTGATTGCTACTTCCTGTCAGGCGGTAGAGCATGGAATTGAAATTGCAGATAATACAGCAGCATCATTGGCTGAGGTTGTAAGAGGAGCAGATGAAGTATCTAATTCTGTAAATAAGATTAGTGACGCTTCTCAAAAACAGGAAATGGTATTGGAACAATTAACGCAAAATGTAGATTTGATTAGTCGAACGGTTCAGTCAAATTCGGAGGCAGTACAAAAAAGTACTTCTACCAGTGAACAATTATCAGAACAGTCAAAACAGTTGTATACTTTAGTAAATCGATTCCGATTAAAGAAAATAAAATGAAACAAAGGATAAAAAAAGAAAAAGAATGATATTTTTTATAAATCAGAATAAAATAGAATAAGGTGAAAGGGAGCAGGACTTTTATGAAAATTATTCTATATTTGTCTGATATGCTGATTCCGTTGGTTATATTTTATATTGTATGTTTTGCAGTTACGAAAAAAACTTCTGTATATGAAAGTTTTGTAGTCGGAACAAAAGACGGAATCAAGACAGTTGCAGGAGTGATGCCTACCTTAATTGGGTTAATGATGGCAGTGGGAGTGCTGCGTGCGTCTGGATTTTTGGAATTTTTAGGAGAACTTTTAGGAGGAGCAGTGGAAGTGACTGGTGTTCCAAAAGAAGTATTTCCGGTTATTTTAGTACGTATGGTATCTTCCTCTGCTGCAACTGGATTGGTATTGGATATTTTTAAAAATTATGGAACGGATTCTTACATAGGGATATTAACTTCTATTTTAATGTCTTGTACGGAAACCATTTTTTATACTATGTCTGTTTATTTTATGACAGTAAAAGTAACAAAGACACGCTGGACTTTGGCAGGGGCATTGATTAGTACGGCTGCAGGAATTGGAGCAAGTGTTTTTTTGGCGAGAATGATATAAAAAGATCCCAAAAAGAGGAGTGCCTCGGGTATTTTTAACCCGAGGCTATTATGAAAAAATTGTATACGAAATAATCCAAACTTAAAAATGTAGGTATCTATTTCTTAACTATTTATAGTATAGAGATAGGATATGAATAAATTATGAATAAAATACGAAATAATTGTAAAAAGTAGTGTAAAATGACGAAAAAAGTTGTATGATAAAAAAAGTACTCAGCAAAAGTAACAAAAAGAAAAAAGAGTAAGGGGACACACTATGGAAGGTTTGTTAGGAGCATGGAGAAGGCTGCTGGATCTGCCGGAGAAAACAGAACAGTCAGCTAGAGTAGACAGAAGATCATCTACAAGCGGAAGAGGAAAAAAGACTGGAAGTCATATACAAAAAACATCGGCTGAAAGAGCAGTAGAACGATTGGCAGAAAAGGAAAATATTTCAAATTCGCTGCCGCAAAGTCCAATAGAAGAAGCGGATAGATCCGAACAGAAAAATGTGGGCAGTCTGAAAAGCAAAAAGGGAACAATAGGGGAACAGACAGCAGCTACAAAAGAGCTGCCTATACTTACTTCTGAAGAGATGAAAAAGATTGTGGAGGAAGCACTGAGTGAAATAAGCGATACAGAAGAGATAAAAGAATATTTGGCACAGCATTTTTCTATATTGGAAAGTCAAATTACATCTGTTCGAAATGTGCAAAAGCAAGAGGTAATTGCCGTTGCCGTTCGGGAGGTGCAGGAAAAAGTAGATCTGATTCGTTTAGATACACGAAAGACAGGGAGTATAAGAATTATACTTGGTATTTCCATAGGATGTAACTTGATTACTTTGGCTGTTTTAGTGGCTTACATATTGCATTTTATCTAATATTTATCAAATAATAAAATAATTATAATTATAATTTTTATCGAAAAATACATAATAAATAAGTTTACTTTGCCTGCCGGACGAATAGAAGTACAGTTTTTATTCATCCGGCTATTTTATGCATATGGGTACTTATAGGGAGAAAATCTTCCCTACTTGATTGACATTACAATTTTAACCCTTTTAATAGTGTACCTAAACTAGTTCCAATAGAATGTTCTTTTGGGATTTCATAGTCTAAAATTTCTTCTGAAGGATCGGTTGTTTTGGCAAGTGCTTTTATACTAAGACCAATTTTTCCGTTTTCTACGGAAATAACTTTTACTTTCACATTTTGTCCTTGTTTTAATACAGCACTTGGATGTTTGATACGTTTTTCGGAAATCTGCGAGATATGAACCAGTCCAGATAATCCGTTTTCTAATTGAATAAAAGCACCATAAGATTGAATAGAATCTACCACTCCGTTCATTACAGAACCTACTGCTACTTTTGCAACTTTTTGATTGGTTTCAGTGGCTTGCTTTTCTAGGGCAGGTTCTTTAGCAGAGAGAACTAGTTTCTTTTCTTCTTCATTTACAGTTATTACAACAGCATCTACTGTTTTATTGAGCCATGGTTCGGTATCTTCTACAAAAGTCACATCTAATTTAGACGCCGGAATAAAACCACGAATTCCCTCTACATAGGTGATAACGCCTTTATTTACAAGACCACTGATTTTAACTGGAATTACAGTATGGTTAGATTGATAGGTACGAAGTTTGTCCCATGCAAGCAGATCATTGGCTTCTTTTTTAGAAAGGACAATATGACCTTCCCCATCATCACGGCGAATTACGGTTGCGGTAATTTCATCTCCGATATGGATGTCCTGCATGACTTTGAAATTTGGATCATTGCTGAGATCCTCTGCATGGATAATGCCGTCTGTATAGTATTTTAGATCCAGTGTAACAAGGGTTTCTGAGAGATCAATAACTGTACCAGTTAAAATATCGCCTTCCCGAATTGTTTTATAAGAGGCTTCTAATTCTTCTTTATAATCTTCCATTGTTTCCTTTGGTTCTTCGGGTGTATTTTGTTCGCTTTTATCGCTTGGGTCTAATGATGTCGTTTCTTTTGTAGGCTGTGTTTGTTCTGTTTTCATTTCTTCTGTCATCTTGAAACTCCTTTCTTTTGGTCATGGTGATAGAGAAAGTATAACATATTCTTTTTATAGGCTCAAGGTTTTGTTTTTTTGGCTGTATCTCCAACCGAAAATGGAGTGTTTGTAGAAATTTACTGTGAGCATTTATAATAAAAACGTTTAAAGGAATAGCGGAAGGTAGGTTATATTAAGTAATTAAAAATATGAACAAATAGATTGAAATGTGATATAATAGGCTTATAAAGAAAAGAGATTTTATGAATAGTATGGAAGCGGATTAGACTATAACCGTAAAGAATGGAATGAAAAAGATTAATAAAACAGGGAGGAAGGATTAATGAGAGAGAAGAAACGTCCAGTGTTTGTAATTGGGCATAAGAATCCTGATACAGATTCGGTTTGCTCTGCGATTGCTTATGCAAATTTAAAGAAGAAAATAACGGGAGAGGAGTATGTGGCGAGAAGGGCAGGACATCTAAATGAAGAAACACAGTATATTTTGGAGCGATTTGGAGTGAAAGCACCAGAGTATATTAAGGATGTAGGGACGCAGGTAAAGGATATTGAGATTCGAGAAACAGCCGGAGTATCGGAGAATATTTCATTGAAAGAAGCTTGGACTTTGATGAAAGAAAACAATGTTGTGACTCTTCCAATTACAACAAAGGAACGTAATTTGATTGGGTTAATTACGATTGGGGATATTGCGACTTCTTATATGGATATGTATGACAGTTCGATTCTTGCTACAGCAAATACAAAGTACCAAAATATTATTGAAACATTGGATGCTACACTGGTGATTGGGGATGCAGAGGCTTATTTTAATAAAGGAAAGGTACTGGTTGCGGCAGCGAATCCAGATTTAATGGAAAATTATATTGAACCAAATGATTTGGTAATTTTGGGAAATCGTTATGAGTCGCAGCTTTGTGCAATCGAGATGAATGCTGCCTGTATTATTGTCTGCGAGGGTGCGCCTGTATCATTGACTATTAAGAAGCTGGCAGAGGAGGAACACTGTACAGTAATTAGTACGCCGCATGATACTTTTACGGCAGCCCGTTTGATTAATCAGAGTATGCCGATTCGTTATTTTATGAGGCGGGAGCATTTGATTACATTCCATGTAGATGATTTTACAGAGAAATTAAAAGAAGTGATGTCAAAAAAACGGCATCGGGACTTTCCTATTTTGGATAAACAGGGGCTTTATATTGGGATGGTTTCTAGGCGAAATTTGCTGAATTCGGATCGAAAAAAGGTAATTATGGTGGATCATAATGAGAAAAATCAGGCAGTGGATGGAATTGAAAATGCGGAAATTTTAGAGATTATTGATCATCATCGTCTAGGGAGTGTGGAAACTATTTCACCGGTATTTTTTCGAAATCAGCCGCTTGGCTGTACTGCTACAATTATATATCAGATGTATCAGGAGGCGGGAGTTTCTGTAGATAAGATAACAGCAGCACTGCTTTGTTCGGCGATTATTTCGGATACGCTGATGTTTCGTTCGCCTACTTGTACAGCAGTGGATCGAAATGCAGCGCAGGAATTGGCAGAAATTGCGGAGATAAAAATAGAGGAATTGGCAAATGATATGTTTCGGGCAGGGAGTAATTTAAGATCGAAAACGCCGGAGGAGATATTTTATCAGGACTTTAAAAAGTTTTCTATGAACGATACGACATTTGGAGTGGGTCAGATTAACTCGATGAACAGTGAGGAATTGACAGAGTTAAAGGGACGGCTGTACCCTTATATGAAGGATTTGATTAAACATGCCGGAGTTCAGATGATTTTCTTTATGCTTACGGATATTGTGAAGGAATCAACAGAGTTGATTTTTGTAGGAGAGAGTGCAGAACAGTTGATATCAGATGCTTTTAGTATTCGAGCTTTGGGAGACAGTTTTATTCTTAATGGTGTGGTTTCTAGGAAGAAACAACTGATACCGGCAATTATGGCAGATATCCAGCAATAAGAGAGATTTTTTTTGTTGTTATTTGGACTATAAAAATGTATAATAAAAGAAAGGCGCAGTTGATCCGATATAGTAAGAAACGGACAGATAATAGAGTAGAATAAAGAGAGGAGTGTTTCGCTGTGGCAAAGCAGATATGGAAGCCCGGAAATATGATATATCCAGTACCAGCAGTTATGGTGACAGTGGCAGATAAGAAGGGAAAAGTGAATATTATTACGGTTGCTTGGACTGGAACAATTTGTACCAATCCGCCAATGGCTTATATATCGGTAAAACCGGAGCGTTACTCCTATTCTATGTTGGAAGAAACAAAAGAATTTGTAATTAACTTGACAACAAAGGAATTGGCTTTTGCAACTGATTTTTGTGGTGTAAAGTCGGGGAGAGAGGTGGATAAATTTCAAAAACTTTGTTTGACACAAGGAGAAGCAGTAAAAGTAGAAGTACCTGTTATAAAAGAAAGTCCGGTCAATATTGAGTGCAGAGTGACAGAACAAAAGGAGCTTGGCAGTCATACCATGTTTTTGGCAGAAGTGGTAGCAGTACAGGCAGAGAACGCTTATTTGGATAAAAATCAGAGATTTGATTTTGCAATGGCAGAGCCGATTGTTTATAGTCATGGAGAATATTTTTGCTTGGGAGAGAAGTTGGGAAAATTTGGATATAGTGTAAAAAAGGGACAGAAAGAAAAAGGGATGTTACCTATGCGGATTTTTCCAAAAGAAGAATATGCTTCTGGAAAATCATCTGCGATTAAAAAAGGGAAGCGGACAGGACAGATATAGAAATTAAATCGTTTAGGTAGAGGACTTGATAGAGATAGGATTTGTTACAAAGATTTTTGGAATTTGGAGGGCATCATATGAAGGTAAGCCATTTGCGAATTAAAAATTTCAAATCCATTCGGGAACTTTGTATTAAAGAAATGGATAATGCCTGTATTTTAGTCGGAAAAAATAATACTGGCAAAACCGTTGTATTAGAAGCAATTCGTGCAGTAACAGGGGACTATCAAATAAGCAGCCGGGATTTTAACGACAAAGGGCGCTGTATTGAAATTGAGATTTGTCTGCAAATTACGCAGGGAGATTTGGATATTTTGTATCGGAATGGGATGGTAAGCAAGTATAGAAATTATCAGGTATGGGAAAAGGATTTTCGGGAAAAGCTTCCTTCCTATCAAGAGGGAGAACTTAGTTTTACTTATGTGGTTCATCCAGACGGACAGTGTTTTTATGAGGATGGTGTGAAAAAGAATAATTTTCGGATACAAGAAGTACTGCCAAAAATTTATTATATTGATCATACCAGAAATGTAGCAGAGATGGAGAAAGATTTTCTTTCTGTACAGACAGCAGAAGAACAAAAAAATATGAGCAGTGTTACTTGTATGTTTGATTCATCAAAACATTGTCAGCACTGTTTTCAATGCATTGGCATGATTCATAAAAAAACGCCGAAAACATTGACAGCGATTGAAACTGCCAAGTTGTTAGAATATAAGTTATATCAGACTAATATAGAAGATTTTTCTGCTACACTGAATAAGTGTTTTCGTATTAACAGCGGAAAAAATGAAGAAATTCAATATCGTTTTGATTTTGATATTGAAAAGGTATTTCATATTGAAACTACTTTACATAGCAATGATTCCGCCAGAGCAAGAAGTATTCATGAATTAGGAGCAGGAACAAAAAGTATTTATCTGCTTTCTTTGCTAGAAGCATATATTGCAGGAGAGAGCAGTGTTCCAAGTATTATTATATTAGAAGAACCAGAAATTTATCTGCATCCGCAGCTTCAAAAGGCAGCAGGAAAAGTACTTTATAAATTATCCAAAAAAAATCAAGTTATTTTTTCTACGCACTCTCCAAATATGCTTTTTAATTTTTCCAGTAAACAGATTAAGCAGATTGTTTTGGATCAGGACTATTATACGATCTGTAAAGAAGACGAAGAAATTGATGAAATTTTAGATGATCTTGGTTATGCAGCAAATGATCTGATGAATGTAAGTTTTGTTTTTATTGTAGAGGGAAAGCAGGATAAAAGCCGTTTGCCGCTTATTTTAGAGAAATACTATTCGGAAATTTATACAGATGACGGGAAACTGCAGCGAATTTCAATTATTACAACAAATAGCTGTACAAATATTAAGACATATGCAAATTTAAAGTATATGAATCAGTTGTATTTAAAAGATCAGTTTTTAATGATTCGGGACAGTGACGGAAAGAAGCCAGAATATTTGGTTAAACAGCTTTGTAATTATTACAGTAATCGAGCAGATGAAGAAAAAGGAGCAATTCCAAGAGTAACACCTAGAAATGTATTAGTGCTGAAGTATTATTCTTTTGAAAATTATTTTTTAGATCCAGTTGTTATGACAAAAATTGGTGTTGTAAAAAGTGAAGAGGAATTTTATAAAATTCTTTATCAAAAATTTAAAGATTATCTGCACCGGCTACCAAGTGTCCGAAGGATGCAGCGGGTAATCGGAAAGAGAATTAATTCTGTAAAGGATATAAAAGAAAATATGGAAAGTTTCCGTATTTTTGTAAGAGGACATAATTTATATGATATTTTTTATGGACAGTATTATGGAGAAGAGGAAACGGAGATTTTGCGCCGTTATATTTCAGAAGCACCAAGAGAAACATTTCGGGATATTTTAGATGCGATTGATCGATTTGTATACTTTGAAAATCGAAAGAGATAGGATAAGACAGGCTTATATAGTATATAAAACTGTGAAGGGAGTTTTTTATGTGGAAGAACAGGAAATGATAAAGAAAAAAGTGAAGGAAGAATTGAACCAGATGGGAAAGAGGAAAGGCACAAAACTTTTGATGAAAATTTCTTTATTGGTGCTTTTGCCTATTATTCTAATTGCAGTAATTTGTACTTTTATCAGTGTAAGAAATGAACTTGCACTTACAGAAGATTTGATTCAATCTCAACTGCAAAGTGTAACATATTGTGTGTCGGATATTTTTTTTGGAATGGGAAATGATGATTTTACCTATGAGGACGGAATAATAAAAAGCGGGGAATCTATTTTTATTACTTTAGAAACATTAGAAAAGATAAAAGCACAAACCGGGACAGATATTACTTTTTTTTATGGAGATACACGTGTGCTGACGTCTTTAAAAGATGAAAACGGGAATTATCAGATTGGAACAAAGATGTCGGATAATGTAAAGAAAATTGTATTAGATCAAGGACAGAAATATGAAAATCATTCCATTATGATATTAGGAGAGGAGTATGCCGGAAATTACCATCCGATTAAAGATTCTTCTGGAAATGTAAAAGGGGCAATCTTTGCCGGGCGTTCAAAAGAAGAGATTCAAAAAACAATTCGAAAGGAATTATTTTCTTTATTTATAACAGTTATTGTAATTATTGTTGTTTCTTTGCTGCTTGCAATGCTGATTGTAATGAGGATAGTAGGAAGTTTAGATCATGCTGTACTGAGTTTAAATGTGATGTCAAGGGGAAATTTAAATCTGCAGTTAAGCCAGAGATTGTTGAAGCGAAAAGACGAGATTGGAGATATGGTACGTTCGATCTATGCTTTAATGACCTCTTTAAAAGAAATTGTATCAAATATTATTCATACTTCTCGTGCATTAGAGAATTTTACAAGTCGATTTGATACTTCTTTTCACTCAATTACAACAACGATTGAACAAGTCAACTATGCAGTGGAAGGCATTGCAAACAGTGCAACTTCACAGGCAGGAGAAACGATGAGTGCTAATACAGAAGTGGTTTCTATGGGAGGTGCTATTGATGAAACAACAGAGAGAGTGACAATTTTAGGAGAGAGTTCTCAAAAGATGAAGTCTTATAGTGATACAGCAGGTGTGACTTTAGATCAGCTGGTAGGAATTAGTGAGCGAACAAAGAAATCTATAGATCATGTGCAGGAACAAACAAATTTGACAAATCAATCTGCACAGGAAATTCGTACGGCAACAGATTTAATTACTAGTATTGCCAGTCAGACAAATTTATTGTCCTTAAATGCCAGTATAGAGGCAGCTCGTGCAGGTGAAAATGGCAGAGGATTTGCTGTTGTGGCAGATGAAATTCGAAATTTATCGGAACAGTCAAAACAATCAGCAGAAAGGATTGTAATGATTGTAACTAATTTGTTACAAAATTCGAATACCAGTGTGCAGACAATGAATGAAGTAGCAGAGATTATTGAGGAACAAAACCAAAAATTAGAAGATACCAAAGAGATATTTGGTTCATTAAATCATGAAATTGATGCAGTAACTGCTGCAATTACGGAAATCGGAGAACGAACAGAGCTATTAAATCAGAAAAAGGGAGCAGTGATGGATATTGTTGATAGTTTAGCTGCTATTGCAGAAGAAAATGCAGCAAATACAGAACAGACATCTGCTTCTATGCTGGAATTAAATCGTATTGTGCAGGATTGCAGCCATTCTACAGAAGAATTGGTAACTTTGGCAGGTCAGTTAGTACAGAATACAAAACAGTTTGAATTGTAGGACAAAGGAATGAGATTTAAAAAACAGAGCCTAGAATTGGTTCTGTTTTTTGATGTATAGATCTGTGTAGGTATTTGCAGAGGGACGCCGGAAAATAGTGTTGCTATTGTAAATTTTCTCTTACAAATAAGCGTTTACTGTAGCATTATTATATGCGATTTTTTGATTGAGGTGTGCAGTTGGAAAATAGCGTTGTCGACAATTTTTTCTTTTATAAATAAGTGTTTATGGCAGTGTTATTATGCTCTATTTTCCGGCTGAGATGCACAGCCGGAAGTGGAAGGAATGTCTGCGCAGGGTCATCATTTCCCGTCGGCACTTAGGTGCTGTATTTTAGCACCTTAGTGTCCGCTACGAGGAAATGCTAAGCGAAAGCGGGCTCGGAGCGGATTTTCCTTCCACTTCCGGCGTCCTCTCACCACCCCCCTTTTTTTGTGAACAGGGTTTTCAACATATTGTGGATAAGTCTATAAAGTTTTCAACATATTGTGGATAAGTCTGTTGATTTTGTGGAGAACTATGTGGATATAGGAAGAATTTAGGGATTTTATGTGGAAAAAAGAAGAAATTTGATTTTATTACAAAAATGCTTTTATTTATGACAGTTTTGAAAAAAGTGAGAAAAAAGTGTTATAATGGAGCAAAGAAAAGAAGAATAGAATGGAAGTGAGAAAGATGGATATAGTACAGGAAGCAGCAAAAGTGGCTGCGATAAAGGCAAATATAGAGCAGGTGATAGTGGGGAAGTCGGAAGTGATTGATTTGATTCTTACGGCGTTGATAGCGGGAGGGCATGTACTTTTAGAGGATGTGCCGGGAACGGGAAAAACTATGATGGCAAAGGCTTTGGCAAAGTCGATTGATGCAGAATTTTCCAGAATACAGTTTACGCCGGATTTGCTGCCTTCCGATATTACGGGGTTAAATTATTTTAATCAAAAAGAAGGGGAATTTGTTTTTCGTAAAGGACCAGTTTTTTGCCATATTCTTCTGGCGGATGAAATTAATCGTGCAACTCCTAGAACACAGTCTAGTTTATTGGAGTGTATGGAAGAGAAGCAGATTACGGTTGACGGAGAAACACGGATATTGGAGCGTCCCTTTTTTGTGATTGCTACACAGAATCCGATTGAAACTGCGGGGACATTTCCTCTTCCAGAGGCACAACTGGATCGATTTTTGATGCAGGTTTCTATGGGGCTTCCTAAAAAAGAAGAAGAACTGCAGATTATGAATCGGTTTATTCGAAGGAATCCGCTTACTGAAGTGAAAGCTGTTGTCAATAAAACGGATTTGATAGAATTGCAGGAGAAGTATCAAGAGATTTTTGTTCATCCAGCTCTGTTAGATTATATGGTTCAAATTGTAGAGGAAACACGGACATTAAAGGCGGTTTTGCTTGGGGTTAGTCCTAGAGGGACACTTGCTTTTTTAAAGGCAGTGCAGGCATATGCATTGATTTGCGGAAGGGAGTATGTTGTGCCAGAGGATATTTGTAAATTGGCAGTTCCTGTTTTGGCTCATCGGATTATTTTGCAGGGAGGAATGTTAAGCGGAGGCGGAAAGGCAGCGGTGGAGCAGATTTTATCTAGGGTTTCAGTGCCTACGGAGGAATGGAAGAGATAGAATATGACGGTATTGTTATTTACTGGACTGTGTGCAGGGCTTTTGTACTTGCTGCAGGGATGGTTATATGAGTATTTTTGGAAAAAAAATTTGAGTGCAGATGTAGTTTTTATGGAACGTGCGATTGTAGAAGGGGAAACAGGACGGATTCAAGAAACCATTATCAATGCAAAACTGCTGCCGCTTCCTATGGTTCGGGTAAAATTTGAGATTGACAGAAGGCTGCGGTTTGAAGGAGAAGGGAATCTTTCTGTTTCAGATAAATGCTATAAAAATGATATTTTTTCTATTATGTTGTATCAGAAAATTACCAGAACAATTCCTTTTCAGGGGACGAAGCGTGGATATTATTCGATTGACCAAATGGATTTAGTTTCAACGGATTTGTTTATGAAAGCAACATTGGTTGGCATTTGGTCGGTGTATACCCGTCTTTTGGTTTATCCTAGAGGTGTGGACACAAAGCAGCTTTTGATTCCCTATCGAAAGATGATGGGAACACTGCTTACCCGGCGATCCTCCTATGAAGATCCATTTGAATTTCGGGGAGTTCGTGCATATCAGCCATTTGACAGTATGCGGGATGTAAATTGGAAATTATCTGCAAAGACAGGGGAATTAAAAGTAAATATGCATGATTATACAGCAAGGCAGGAGGTGCTTCTTTTATTGAACTTGGAAACGGAGGCTATGCTGGAATACGAGGAGTTAAAGGAAGAAAGTATCCGTATTATAAACAGTCTTGCAGAGTGGTTTCTGGCTCAGGGAATAGCGGTAGGATTATTAAGTAACGGAAGGGATATTGAAACAAAGGAAGAATTATATATTGTCAGTGGTTCTGGTAAAAATCATATCGGTTATATCCGGGAACAGCTTGCAAGACTGGATCTGTCACAGGAGTGCCGGGAATATGGAACAGTGTTGAAGGAACAATTAGAGGAGCAGAAAGAAGAGCCGCTTTATATTTTGGTTTCGACTTCTCAAAGGGAGAATATACAGCAGGAATTTGATAAGCTGTGTAAAAAAAGCAAAGGTTCCATGTGGATTTTGCCATTATATCCTGATATGAAGGAACGGTTGAGCCATTGTCCGTTTGCTGAATATTATCGCTGGGAGGTAGAAGATGGATAAAAAGGAAAAACCCTATTATACAGGAACAGAAATAGTAATATCTATCTTTCAGATTTTGGTTCAGTTTACATTATATCACAGTGCAGCTTGCCTGATTGCCGGAATTGGAATAGAAGAGAGTGGATGGATGTATCTTAGGATGGGGATTTTGTTTCTGCCGCTTTTGATATATTTATTTACTAGAATGTATATTAGGAATCTATCTATTTTTGTATTAATCCATATTGGGTGTGCAGCAGGACTGCTGTTCTTTTTCCCAAGGACAGTAGGAGAAGCAGCGGCGATTTGTATCTGTCTGCTGATTATGCTGGTAAATTCCGTTCGGTTTCGGATTATAGAATCCTATTATGATAGGGAATGTCCAAGTTTGTTTTTGCTGTCGTTTTTATTTGTGGTCTATGTATTTGCTGCTTATATAGAGAAACCAATATTGATGAAACAGTGTTTTTATGAGCTAATGGTATTTCTTTTATGTTATATGATAAGCAAAAATTTGGAAAATACAGAAAATTTTATCAGCTTAAATCGGGAAACAGCAAATTTTCCGATTCGGCAGATAAAGGGAGTCAATCGGGTATTGCTTAGTTTTTTTGCGGTTGTAATGCTTGGAGGGATGCTTTTGATACCACAGCTTCATTTGGAAAGAGCAGTGGAGCAGATGGGAGAATGGGGACTGATTTTTCTAAGATGGTTGTTTTCTTTGATTCGAACAAAGGAGGTCAGTCCAGAACCGTGGGAGTGGAATAATAATTCTAATTCAGGCAGTTATGAACTTCCAATTACAGAAGAAATGCCTTCTAGGCTGGCAATGTTTTTGCAGTATTTGATGGAGATAGGTACGATTATATTTTTAATAGTTGTAGTTTTATTTGGAATAGGATTTGGTTTATATCAAATTTATAAGCGTTTTTATGCTGTACCATTGAAGGGGGAGGAGAGAAAAAGAGAAACAGATGTAATTACAATAACAGAGTCTGTTCCGATTTTTCGAAAAAAGAAAGAGCCAGAAGAGGAAATAGGCGGTTATAGTAAAAAAATTCGCCGTCAGTATAAAAAGTCAGTAAAAAGGAGAAAGGGAAAGACACAAATACTGCCGTCTTCTCTGACACCTACTGAAATAGAAAATGTGCTGGAATATCCGTTTACGGATATACAAGAAAAAGAACGAGTAATTGTTCTTTATGAGAAAGCACGTTATGGAAAAGAGGAGTGTACAAAGGAGGAGTTTGAAGAAATAAGAAAGATGGTATAGGATAAAAGAATCAGAGAGGAGGAAATTGTATGTATAGTATTATGTGGTTGATAATTTGTATTGTTTTAGTAATTATAGAAGTAGTCACTTTAAATTTGACAACGATTTGGTTTGCGATTGGCGGATTTGTTGCTTATTTGACTGGATTTGTGGGAGCTGGTTTTTGGGGACAATTTTTTGTATTTGTAGTTGTTTCATTGATTATGCTGTTTTTTACAAGACCAGTGGCAAAAAAATATTTAAATAAGGGCAGAGTAAAAACTAATGCAGAGAGTTTGGTTGGACAGATTGCACAGACAACATCTTGTTTGAATAATAGAGAGGGTTTTGGCTCTGCAGTAATTAACGGACAGGAATGGAGTGCAATTTCATCGGATGATAAAGTGATTATTCAAGAGGGAGTGGATGTGGAAATATTGGAAGTACGTGGTGTAAAACTGGTTGTTCGAGAAGCAGCACCACATTGGAAGCCAACAGAGAATAAGTAAAAGAAAACATATGTACTTTTTTTAGAAAGTATGATATACTTTGATAGTTAGACTGTTATGGTCTGATTGAATACAAAACAATAAATATGTTCCGTATACAGTACGGAGGAAAGAGAGGAAAAGGTCATGTTAGTTTTAACAGGTATTAGTGTGGGATCGATTGTATTAATTCTGTTTATTGTATTGCTTTTACTGGTTATCAGTTCCTGTATCAAGATTGTACCGCAGGCACAGGCATATGTAATTGAGCGTTTGGGTGGTTATCAGGATACTTGGTCGGTTGGTCTGCACTTTAAACTTCCATTTATTGATCGTGTAGCAAAAAAAGTAATTTTAAAAGAACAAGTAGTGGACTTTGCACCGCAGCCGGTAATTACAAAGGATAATGTTACAATGCGGATTGATACAGTTGTATTTTTTCAGATTACAGATTCGAAGTTATTTGCTTATGGGGTAGAAAACCCGATTATGGCGATTGAAAATTTAACGGCTACAACATTAAGAAATATTATCGGTGAGTTGGAATTGGATCAGACATTGACTTCTAGAGAGATTATTAATGCAAAGATGCGTTCTTCTCTTGATGTAGCTACTGACCCTTGGGGAATTAAAGTAAATCGTGTAGAATTGAAAAATATTATTCCGCCTGCTGCAATTCAGGATGCAATGGAGAAGCAGATGAAGGCAGAACGTGAAAGACGTGAAAGTATTCTTCGGGCAGAAGGAGAAAAGAAATCTACTGTGCTTGTAGCAGAAGGTAAGAAGGAATCGGCTATTTTGGAAGCTGAGGCAGAAAAGGAAGCAGCGATTCTTCGGGCTGAGGCAAAGAAGGAAGCAACGATTCGAGAAGCAGAAGGTCAGGCGGAGGCAATTCGTGCCGTACAGAAGGCAAATGCGGAAGGTATTGCTTTTATTAAAGAAGTAGCTCCGGATCAGGCGGTATTGCAGATAAAGAGTTTGGAAGCTTTTGCTAAGGCAGCGGATGGAAAGGCTACTAAAATTATTATTCCTTCTGATATACAGGGATTGGCAGGGATGGTAAAGGCTGTTACAGAGGTAGCAAAAGAAAGTTAGGGATGATAGGCAGAAAATTAGAAGAAAGGTTTGAGTAGAAAGGGTATAGATAAATTCCGCATGAGGATAGGGCTTATGCGGAATTTTGCTTTGTGGGGGGAGGACGCCAGATTCTGGAACGGTAGGCATCCTGCTGTTCCGGTCTCCAAAAAGTAAGAAGTTCTGAGGTTTCTTCTTGCAGACACATCCAACCGGACAGACCGGGGCGCAATTCGCCCTCACAACAACCGAAATAGAATGGGCATACCAAAAGATATAATCCACCGCAATAAAACCGCTTCCCTTTCATCCGGGCTAAACACGCCCCTTTTTTTGCACACACTGCATGGAAGCAGTATGTGCAAAAAATCTTATGTTTTTCAAGAAACCTAAGAACTTCTAACTTTTTTCCGAAGTCACTGCAGGCTGCCCACCGTTCCAGAATCTGGCTGTTTCTTGGCTTATGAACAAAAAAGAATTTATCAAAATTTTTTGTTTTTACAAACTATATTTGCTGTAAAAGCAGCATAGGTCGGAATACGAAACAAGCTTGTAGAAACGTTTGTATGTCTTTCTTTTTTTGTTTTTTCAGGAATCGAGAAACAGCCAGATGCGAATCCCCTAGGCAGACTGCAGTGACTTTGGAAAAAAGT
>CAJUGZ010000044.1:0-12040 GCA_910585855.1 uncultured Lachnospiraceae bacterium
TTCTATGCAGGGTATGCAAAAAAAGGGGCGTGTTTAGCCCGGATGATAGGGAAGAAGATGTTTTATGGTTGGTAAAATCCTTCCTTATACTTGTTGTATTTTGGCTGTGGTGAGGGCGAATTGCGCCCCGGTTCGTCTGGTTGGATGAACCGAAATCAGAAGCTGTAGACTTTCTAACCGTTTGGAGCGGAGCAGGCAAAAGACAGGAGCAAACCGCCTCTTGCGTCCGGCGAAAGTAAATCTTTTTTGGCGGCATCCTATATTTAAAAGCTGAATGAAAGATAGAAACAGGGAGGCTGATATGAGAAAACAAAACAGTGCAGTACAAACGGCATTTCTTTCCGAAGCAGGTTCTGAGTTAGAAAATAAGGACTATTTTGCTTTTGTAGAGTTAGAACAATATGCCTGCTATGTGATTGCAGACGGTTTCAATGAACTGCCCAATACAAACGGTGCAAAACTGGCAATAGAAACTGTTTTATTGGAATTTCAGGAACATCCGTCTATTAGAAAAAGAGCATTGCGATCTTATCTGAAAGCTGCTAATCAGGCACTTTGTAAATCGGATCAAAAAGAACATTTAAAAGCATCTATTATGGTAATCGTTAGTGATTATCAAAAAATTCGCTATGCCTATGCAGGTAATGCCAGATTTCGTTTTTATCGAAACGGGATTGTAAAAGAACAGAGTAAGGATACATCTTTAAGCAGTGAGATAGGAAAGAGAGAGAATATTCCAGAAGATCGTTTATCGAAACATGAAGAGAGGAACAATCTTTATTCTTATGTAGGACAGGGGAAAGGTTTTTCTCCTGTTATTTCCCATAAGATAAAATTAGAAAATGGAGATATTTTGGCTCTTTATACAAGAGGAATTTGGGAAAATCTAGATAGTGGGGAATTAGATGATGTATTTTCAGAAGCTAAGAAAAATCCGCAGGAAAATTTAGATCAAATTGAGGATCTTTTACTTTCCAGACAGCCAAAAGTTTTGGAAAATTATACGTTTGCCGTTATTTTTATAGATAAAGTATTTTTAGATCCAAAGCGAAAGAAGAGAATAAAAAAGATAGTGATGGTTTGCATAATTTTATTGCTGCTTTTTTTGGCTGCTTTTCTTGTATGGTATTTTCTTTGCCGTCGATATAAGCAGCTAAAAGAAGATTTCGAACGCAGTTATCTTAATACGATTGAATATATACAAGACACAAATTTTATAAGAGCAAAAGAGGAAGGAAGCAAAGCATTAGAATATGCAGAAAAATTAAGAGATAAGGAATTGGTTCGGCAAATTTCTGATTATTTAAAATTGATAGAGGCGGTTAATTTAGCAGATAATGACTATCAGGAAGGAGAATATCAAAAAGCACAGGAAGACTATAAGACAGCAAAGGAACGTTCCCGTTATGCCGATCAGATTGCGGATGCTTATATCGATCAGCAGCTTTCAAATATTGCTGATTATCGATCGGTATTTGATTTGATTCAATTAGGAGATATGCTGATGGAGCAGGAAGATTATAAAAGAGCAGAAGAGAAGTATTTGCAGGCAAAAAAGATGGCAGCCGGGATTTATTTTGAAGACGGCAGAAAAGATGCGATGACTGCATTAGAGAAATTGTATAGTAAATGGGAGGAAGCAGAAAATCAAAAAGAGCAGGAATCTATAGAAGCAGAAGCACAAAAGGAACAAGAAGCAGAAGAACATGCTTTGATAGAAGTAAGTGCAGTAAAGTTTGCCACAGAAGGGGATCAGGCATTTCAAGAAGGAGATTATTCCAGTGCATCAGCGTATTATCATATGGCATTGGAAAAATATCAGGAACTGGAAGATGAAGTACATAGTGAATGGATTCAGGAAAAGATAGATGCCAGTGTGAAAAAGGAAGAGGAGCGGGAGGAAAAGGTACGTCAGGCAGCATTATTTTTGCTTGCCGGAAGAGAACAGGAGGATGCTAAAAATTATTTGGAAGCAAAAAAACAGTATTTATTTGCCAGAAAACTTTATCGGGAACTTGGAATGGAGGATAAAGTATTAGAAATTGATGGGCTGCTGTCTTTATTAGAAGAAATAACAGATACAACAGCAGAAACTTCTGAACTTTCTGAAACTTCTGAGGATTCTGAAACAGAAACAGAATCAGAAAAAGAATCAGATACAATACCAGAGATGACACCAGCAGAAGATTTTGATAGAGAGGAAACATCTGTATCAGAAAATACAGACGCAAACAAATGAAAGGATGATTTGGCAGGGATGAAAGATAAATGGGATGAACGGTTATCTTCCGTAATAGAATATCCGTTTGATTATAAGCGGTATATTGAAAAACGTTTAAGAGAAATTGAGGATCTGGATGAAAGACGTTTTGCTAAAACTGTTTTGTTAGAAGGATTGGGAAAGATCGCAGAGTGTATGGAAAGAAAGTATCAGAGTTTAGAACAGAGGATTTATAGAGAAACAGAGATAGAGGAAAACCGATATGAAACAGTGGTTACAATAATTCGAAAAAGCGATTATGATCCAATGAACGTTACTTTATTTCCGGTATACAGCGGGGATTTAGAGGAAGAAATTTTTGGCGGAGAATGGGCTTTGAAAGATGAACACTATGTGGATACGATTTTTTTAAAAGCAGATGATAAAACAGTACAAAGGTTTCAAAAGACAGGGAAATTTTCTGGTTTTTATCAGGGAAAAGAGGCAGTATTTCGAGTTCGTTTGGCTTGTCGTTATCGGGAACAGATACAGAATCTTTATCAGATTTTTTTGGATAATCATATCCCTTGGGAAACGATTCATACTGGCTTTTTGGATAAATTTTTTGATGTATTTGTAGTTGGTTTAAATGACATAGAGGAAGATGACAGCCAGCAAGAAAGAAAGGCAGAAGTTGACTATGGAGTATTTCAGCCGATGGTTTGTTTTGGGCAGATTCCGTTATGGAATATTGAACAGATTTGTTTTGATAGTGTAAGTTTTATGCTGCCCTGTATTGATGGTATTTATTATGAACATGAATTTTTAATACCGGATTTGGGAAGTGAGGATGGTTATTTAATTAAAATCAATAAGGATATTTTGGAAATTCGTCATGAAAAAGGAAAGATTTTAATGAAATCGGAAAAAGAAACATTTGAGGGATGGCAGGCTTTTCATGTTGTACAGAAAAAGACAGTGCGATCGCTTGATTATACAGAGCCTCTTTTAACGAATCATAAAAAAGATAGTTTTTTTGGGAAATTATCGGAGAGAAGAAATAGTTTGCTTTTAACTAAAACGGATTTATTTCGCCGAATTATGGCATTGGATATTGAGGAATATATTGAGGTGGTTGGCTATGAAATTCGTCAAAGTATAGAAGGCAGTGAGGTGGCGGAAAGTATGAATTGGTTTGTAAGGGATGAGTTATTTCCGATAGAAACCAGAAAAGTACTAATGCTGCAGTTTCGGGAAAAAAGGCAGGGGTTTTATTTAAATGATAGTATGGTACGATTTGTGGTGTCTCAGATACAGTTGGAGGTGAATGAATATCTTTGTATTGGGGTTTTGGGATGATGCTAAGAGGACGTCAGATGCCGGAATGAGTGGCGGATGGCTGTTCCGCTTTCCAAAAAACAAGAAGTACTAAGACTTCTGCAGGTTAGTGCATCCAGCCGTACGAACCGGGGCGCAATTCGCCCTTATGGCAGGCGAAATGGGGTTGGTGTAAGGAAGGGTTTTGCGGTTGGAACGTGTTCTCGTTTCGTTTATTCGGGCTAAACACGCCCCTTTTTTTACACGCACTGCTCGAACGCAGCACGTGTAAAAAATCCTAGATGTTTTAGCAGAAGTCTAAGTACTTCTAGTTTTTTTCCAAAGTCACTGCCATCCGCCACTCATTCCGGCATCTGCCTGTTTTTTGGCTTTTTAAAATTTTCGAAAAGACAAGATAGTCTGCTTTACTAAGTTAATTTTGTAGCTTGTAACAAAGTTTGAGAATATGCGGATACCCAATTATTTACCTTATTACTTATTACCATAAATACAGAAAGAAGTGGTAAAGATGAAATAGCTTGTTTCTAATAAATTTTACAGGAGAGATAAAACAGCCTGCCTCTAAGCATGGGTCTGCAGAGGAGTATATTTCCCGTCGGCACTTAGGTGCTGTATTTTAGCACCTTAGTGTCCGCTACGAGGAAATTCTTAGCGAGAGCGGCTCCGGTGCAGACTTATGCTTAGAGGTGGGCGTCCGGGTCAGAAATAAATATGGAGGGAACATGAATTATATATGGGAAGCGGCATTGGCTGCAGATAAAGAAAATATACCAAGAGAAGAGATGCAATATTGTCCTGTGCAGAACGGAAGTCCTTATGCAGAGGTGGTGTTAGAGAATATAAACAGTAGAGGAATAGAAAGTACTCAGGTGGAAGTCAATCCTCTTTATCGATTTGCAAAGGAGTTTTCTTCTGTTTTTGATAGGAATTTAGAGGGGTATGAACAGACAAGAAATCTTTTTTTTGATATTGTGATGCACTATATGGTGCAGGCAGATTTAAGACAGGGGCTTTCGAAACAGGAGTATTGTCTGCGTTTTTTGCTTATGGATCTGTTGGATGGAGTTTGCGGCAGTCAGGCGGCGCAGGCAATTCTTTGTTTTGAGAAGAAAAAACTGTATCGTTTGCTTTGTATGATTTTTAAGTTATATCAATGCGGCAGTTCGATTTTGTTGTTTCGGGAGGTGATGCGTGATATGTATCCTGATTCTTTTGTTTATGTCAGTAATGATAGGATTAGGCAGGTGTTGGTTTATATTGGGGTGGAGGAAACAGAAGTGGAACGGATACGAATGGGGTTTCTTCAGGACTTGTTTTTGCCGATTTATTTTGAAGTTTTTTTGTTTTGGGAACATCATTTTGGAATTATTGGGATAGAGGAAACAATGAAAATAGAGGATATGGTATTGTTTTGAAAGGGGAGAAAGATGGATCGATTTGGGTATAGATTGAAGAAGAAAGAGGAAAAAACAGCAGAGATTCGATATCGGAAGGCGGAACTGCTGCGGATGACTACTTTTCAGTTAAGGGAAATCTGCCGTAAGGAGAAGATTATCCAAGGGGTGATTAATCCAATGGATAGGGAAGAGTTGATACGTGTGATTTTACGTTATCGTGGAGCAGAGGAATCTTTTTTGATTCGAAAAGAGAAAAAGGGTGGGATGCAGGCATTAGAAAAATTGGTAAGAAAAATGGTTTTTTATGAAAAGGAAGGAATGGTATGTTCATGTGGTTTAAAGATTGTGATATATGAAGGGCTGGCAGTTGGTTATTTGGATAAGATTACAATTCCTTATCAAAAATGTTTGATAGGAACAAATGCGTTGGTAGTTGGAGAGGATGGGACATTGTGTGCTGTATTGAATGTGGTGTCGGTTGGATTGGATACGGATTTTTTGTATTTAATGAAG
The DNA here is from genome assembly GCA_910585855.1 of uncultured Lachnospiraceae bacterium. Classification (GTDB taxonomy): domain Bacteria; phylum Bacillota; class Clostridia; order Lachnospirales; family Lachnospiraceae; genus MGBC114844. The sequence goes on from CAJUGZ010000044.1 coordinate 5,449, forward strand.
TCAGAGGAGATTTCGTGCAGAGAGTCTAAAGTGAAAAATTATAGTTTATATTGTATGGAACGTCGAGAATCTGATTTGCTGTATCGGATTTATAATGGAGATATGGCTGGGGTTTCTGAATTAATAAAGGTTTATCGGATTCCTCTTTTTGATTTTGAGATCAGAAAGCCGATTCCTCTTTCTATGCCGGTTGTAATTGATTTTGGAACTTGTTATACGTCTGCAGGGGTTTATTTGGATCATTCTTATTTTGAAAGTGGGTGTTTTCAAAAAGAGTTAGAGTGGAGAGAGAATGAGGTAAATTATGCGTTGTTTTATGATATGGATGGGAAAGAAAGTATATTTTTGCCAAGTGTAGCTGCTTTGCTTTCGGCAGAAGAGGGAAAGCCAGAGTTTTTATTTGGATATGATGCTGTTCGATTGGGAGAGTCTAGTTATATTGAGGAGGGGTTTTGTATTTTTTATGATATAAAACGCTGGATTATGGATTATGAAAAGTTGGAGGAGATAACGGATGGACAGGGCAGGAGAGGGGTTTTGTCTAGAAAGGAGATTTTGAAGGCATATTTTAGATATGTGATACAGTCGGTCTGTAATCAGTTTAAGTGCAGGGTGGATGAAGTGCATATTTGTTGTCCGATGAAGCAGAAAGTACGTTTTCAGCAGTTAGTAAATGAGATTTTTCCAGAGTATAAGGTGGAGCAGCAGGATAGGATAGAAGAGGGAACAGCGGTTTTTTATCATACTATTTCTGAAATAATGAAAATGCATCAGTTTCAGGATGGGGAGGAGCAGAAAGCGCTTTTAATTGACTGTGGGGGAAGTGCGATGAATTTGTATTCCTGCCGGTTTCGGATATGGGACAGGCGGGTGGCTTATCGAATTGAATTAGAAACGACTTATGAAAATGGTGATGTCAATTTTGGGGGCAATGCATTGACTTATCGAATTATGCAGTTATTAAAAATTATGACGGTAAATGCTTGTTGTGGTTTGGTATTAAAATCAAAAGAAGAGATTTTGTCTGCTTATGATAGGGATATTTTTCGTTATGTGGATCAGTATGGAACGGAGAAATTTTATCAGGAATTAGAGGAAACTTATTGGGAAGCAGAACAGTATCTGCCTACTTGCTTTCAGAAATTGGAGGGTCAAAGCAGAACAGATTACTATAAAGTAAAAAATAATTTTTATCTGTTTTTTCATTTGGCAGAAACGGTAAAGAAAGAGTTTTATTGTCGTGATAAGACATTGCGGGTTATTTTGTCTTCTGAGGCAATAGATGAACCGGATGCAGTATGGATTCCGGTAGATAAATGGAAATTTTCGATCCGTGCGAAAGATGGTCTGGCTGCAGTAAAAGAGTTTCCTAGTATATCGCTTAATATTTATGAATTAGAGCAGCTTTTGCGGGCTGATATTTATGGAACAATCAGCCGCTGGATGGAAAGACTGGATCAGGAAAAGCGGTTGGAAGAATATTTTATTATTAAATTGACAGGGCAGTCTTGCAATATTGCTATTTTTCGTGAGGTATTAAAAGAATATATACCGGGAAGGATGATACAATTTAGCAGAAGGAAGGCAGATACCGAAAAAAAATCGGATTCGGTAGAGGGAATACTGAAATATTTAAAAGAGAAGCGATATGGATTTGCTGATATTTCTATTCGGATGGGAGAGCCTCTGTTTCCTTATCAGATAACGGCATATACGCATTATGGAAAGGAGATTTGTTTGATTCCTCTTTTAAAAAGAATGAAAAGAAGTGGGATGATTTCTAGGAATATGGAAAATCTGACTTTAAAATTGTATTTAAAGGATTGGGAGGGAAAAGAGCAGTATCAGTATACCTATATTTGCGTTTTAGAAGAGTTTCAGAAAGTGAGTTATCAGCAGATTCAAAACCAGTATCAGGGTCATATTCTGCAGGATGATACAGATGATATTATAGAAAATGAAGTACGGTTTTTTGTATGGACAAATTCGATGGATTGGAGTTTTTCAGTCGTGCCTGTTTATCGAAAAGAAGAGGAATTATATTTGGGAAGAGAGCAGGTATTTTATTTTGAAAATGAGGGATGGGTAAAGAATTTTTTTGATGGGAGAAAGTAAAAAACAGGAGAGAAAAAGAATAGGAGAAAGAAGGAAATGGCAAAAGAGTATAAGATTTTTGAGGAACAGATTTTGATTCGGACAGAGCTGCCATTGCTTTTTGTGCAGAAATTTATGATTTTGCATCAGATGAATGAATATGGAATATTGCAGCTTTGGGCAGAGGTTTCAGAGGAAAAAGAAGAAGTAATTCTTTATCGGGACTGGTCAAATACGGATATTTTGATTTATCGGGAAGAAGAGGAAAGAAAATCGGCTGCTTACAATAGAGGTAAGAGGAATTGGAGCAACAAAGGTATTGGATCAGGAGAAGAAAAGTCAGTCATTTCAAAGGCGGGATATGACTTATAAGCAGGTAGTGAGTTTCGTAATGCAGCAAGAAAAAGCAGGAAATTTTTTATGGATGTTAGGGGAAGATCGGGCGATTGAAACTCCACTTTTGCAGTATCAGGAAACGGACTGGGAGTTTTTAAAGAGGATCAGCAGCCATTTTAATGGGAAGCTGATTGCTGATTTGAAAACCGGGAAGCCGGATTTCTTTTTAGGAATGTGTTATGGAAAGAGGAGAGAAGCAGAAGAATGTGAGATTGTTGGTTTGGGGATTCCTTCTGCTTATTTTGAAAAGGGTTGTTATCGGGCTGGGCTGCCAAGAAGTCAGTCATTTTGTTTAGAAGTTCGAACAAAGAGAAACTGGCAGATGGGAGATTCGATTCTTTATAAAGGGAAATCTTATCAGGTATTTGAACGAAAGATAGTTTATGAATCAGGGGAATTATTTTGCACTTATTATTTAGGGGCAAGGGGGATGTATTATCAGGAAAGAATATATGCAGCTAATCTGGCTGGGGCAAGGTTAGAAGGAACGATTCGAAAATGTGAGGGAGAATCCGTATATCTTCAGTTAGATATTGATGCAGAGGAACGTGCCGAATATCCATGGGACTGGATACCGGAAACAAATAATTTATCGTATTGTATGCCGGAGATAGGAACGAAAGCTGTTTTATATCTGCCAACAAGAGAGGAAAAGGACGGGCAAGTTATTTTGTCTGCAATTCATAATGAAAAAAAGAATATTATGAAAATTCGCAAAATCGAGAATTTTTTACAAAGGATAAGAAGAGGTTAGGTCTTTATCCAGAATGTCTTTTTTTGGAGGGAAAAAATGGGGAAGAATATTTTTCTTTAGAAGATCAGGAAGGAATCCGATTGTGCAGCGAAAAGGATATTTTTTTAAGAGCAGATGGAGAGATTCAGATTAGCGGAAAAGTAATAAAAGAAGTTGCTCCGGTTGAAATTGTTTGTCGGACAGCAAGCGCAAATATTGAGATATGCCGGGATTTTAATTTTTATGCACCAGAAAAAGTACATATGATTGGAACAGAAGAAGGAATAGAAACAGAAGAAAAAGAGGAAAGAAATAGAACAGAAAAAAAGAGGAAAATTGAAAATTGGCAGATACTATATCGGGCACTTGGAGCATTGCCGGAAGTAGATTTATCCTCCATTCATGGAGTAAGTGATATTGTAAGTCTTTTTGCACTTGGAAGTATACCAAAGGTTGGAAGAGGGGCTACAGTAGTTGCTTTAGCAGAAGTTATGGAAGGAAAAAAAGAGGAAGAAATGACGTTTCCTTCTGCTTTACATTCAATGGAGAATCATGTAATAACAGGGGGATATCCATTGCCGGATGAGGAGGATGAAGAAGAAAATTTGCAGGAAGATGTATCTGTATTAGAAAATAGGTTTCAGGGATTTCCAGTTACAAGAAAAAGATACAAAGAGAGAGAGGAACATTTTCAAAAATTAGTTTATTTTATAATGGAATTAGAAGATCCTTTTTATGATTATAATTTTGTTTTTGAAGAAACAAAAGAAGGAGGAAAGAAAAAAGTGGGTATTAAACCATTTTCGGCAAGTGATGGTTATATTACTATAGGCTATGGCCATTCAATTCAATCGCTGGAAGATGCAAAAAAATATGGATTAAAGATAAAAAAAGATGATAAGAAGAAAGAAACAGAAACATCAAATGAGGAAGAAACGACAACATCAAATGAGGAAGAAACGACAACATCAAATGAGGAAGAAACAAAAACATCAAATGAGGAAGAAACGGAAACATCAAATGAGAAAGAAACGGAAACATTAAATTATGATGATTATAAGGGGATGGAGATAGAGGGAGAATCGGGAATATTAAAGTATGATGATTATAAAGATATTGAGATATGGGAAATACATGATAGTAAAGAAGGTTATGAGATGATAAAGAATTATATAAAAGTTCAAATGAGTTTATATGAAAAAAGTGGTTTGGAAAATCCAGCTATTTTATCAATGAAAGAGGCAGAGGTATTACTTAAGAAGGATGTACATACGTTTTGGAAAAATGCAGAAAATATAATAAATAGTAAAGGAGAGTATTTTACTTATAATCAAGTAGCAGCATTAGCTAGTCTTCTTTATAATGGTAATAAGGTAGATAATGAGGATAGTCTTAGTAATCAATTTTTAAATGGAACGCAAAAAAGTGCAATTAATAAATTAAAGGAGGCAGTAGAGAAAGGTTGGTATGCAGGACAGGAGGGGCTATTATGGAGACGATTAAGAGAGTGTAATATTTTTTATTTTAATGATTATACAAATAAAAACTATGAAAATACACCAGAAGGTATAGAAAATTTAAAGAAAAAACTTGGATGGTATGAATAGGGATGAGAAGAAAAATAAAAAAAATGTCTTTGTATTGTTTTTAGGAATTAGTATTAATTTATTTTATTGTGATTTTTGTATAGGAATAATAGAGGGAAAAGGGCAGATAGAGGAGGAATTTTCAGAAAAATTTATATATATACCGGAAAAAAATTTACTTGAAAAGTGTGGAAGAATGGAGAAAGAAAAAGAGATTCAATTTACACAACAGGAGGAAGTGGATTATTTGATTCGAGGGTGGGAAAGAGAAGAAAAAAATGTAAAAAAAGAAGCGGATTATTATTTAACAATAGAAGAAACGGCTTTTTTGGAAGAACATCTTTGGGGAGTGGTAATGGGTGCATGGGAGTTTTCGGAAAGAGTTATTGCATTGAAAGAAAATGTAAATCATAGAGAATGGGAAGTAAACTTTAGTGAAAAAGGGATAGAAGAGATGGAGTTGAATAGGGTAATGATATGGTATTATAAAGAGGATCTATGGTGTAGTACACCAGCACCAAGAAGGTTCTTTTCTAATCAAGCAGATATTTATTTATATAGTGTGTATGGAGGATTGGTAAAGATTAGATTTCCTGTCTATCAAGTTGAACAGATGGATACAGGAACAATATTTTTAGATAATGTTTACAGTGAAACAGGATATGATGAAGTGGAATTAGATTGGATGAAAGGGTTTTATCATGTTTACTATTCTATGATGGAAGCAGAAGGAGCAGGAAGAATGACTGGTTATTATCCAGCTAATGATATTTATATTGATCCAGAAGATACAGATGTTATTTACGTGGATTTTTGTGGTCTTTGGAAAATGGTAAGACATTGATAAGAAATAAAAAAGAAAGCACTGAAAAATTTATATGAAAAAAGGGTAGAAAAATTTGTGATTTTTGGAAATTAGTAAGAATAGTGGAGGAGTCAGAAAATTGAGAAAAAAAATGATACTATGTTATGTTTTGATAGGAAGTTTATTTTTTTTAAGTGGAGTATGGCAGGGAAATAGTTGGAAAAGAGAACGTATGGTTTTGGTAGAGGAAAGTAAAAAAGTAGAAAAGGAAATAGGGGAAGAGAGGAAATTGGAAAAAAGGTGGGATTTGGCTTATGAAAGAGGAAAAGAGGAGAAAATTTCGGAATTAAGTGAAGAAGAAAAGGAATTTTTAAAGGAATATCTGTATGGTACTTGGTATTTTTCAGATTGTATCATGGAATTAAGTGAAACAAAGGAAAATGGGGCAGAATCAAATTTTAGTTATATAGGAAAGGAAATGATAAAATTTTATGCTGATATAAAATTTGAAGAAAACTGTGTTAGATTTGAAGCTGTTTCACTTAACGAAAATAAATTTTGTAATACAAAAGATCCCTATTTATTTGCAATATATGGAGGAATTTCGCTTCCAAATGAGGAATTTCAGTTAGGTTATTATGTAAATTATAATATAGAAAAAATGGAAACAGGTCAGATTCAACTGGATCATGTTTTTTATCCAGATGGTTATGAAGAAGTAGAAGTGGAGTGGATGAAAGATTGGATTCATGTAACATATTATCCTGTAGATGCACTAGAAGAAAGCCGATTAGTTCGGCATATAATTGCAAATGATATTTATATTGATCCGAATAGTGAAGAAACGATGTATATTGATTTTTGCGGGTTATGGAAAATGAAAAAATGGTCTATCTCTTGGGAAAATAGAAGATGAAGAAAAAGATTTTTTCCTCAAAGTGTAAATTGGCAGAAAGTAAGGGAAGGAAAACGATATTT
>CAJUGZ010000044.1:12140-19854 GCA_910585855.1 uncultured Lachnospiraceae bacterium
GAGGGAGGAATTTCGTGGGGAAAGTTACCAACTTATACCGTGGAAAAAGTAAAAAAGAATTTGTTCTATGTAACTTATTCATTTCCATCTCTGCAAGGGGGTTCTAAATACTTAATTTTGGATCGAGAGGACTTCCCTTTTGAGGGAAAAAATTTTTGGAATGATATTTATATTGATCCAGATGATACAGAAAGTATCTATGTAAAATTTGGGGTTTTTTGGAAATTAACAAGGATAGTGGAGGAGTCAGGAAATTGAGAAAAAAAGTGATATTATATTATGTTTTGATAGGAAGTTTATTTTTAAGTGGAATATGGTTGGAAAGCATTTGGAAAAGGGAGTACATGATTTTGATAGAAGGTAGTAAAGAAAAGCAGAAAGCAGAAAAAGAAGAGGAGTTTTTAGAAGATTTTATACATATACCAGAAAAGAATTTACTAGAAGTGGATTATTTGATTCGAGGGTGGGAAAGAGAAGAAAAAAATGTAAAAAAAGAAGAGGATTATTATTTAACAATAGAAGAAACTGTTTTTTTGGAAGAACATCTTTGGGGAATTATAATGGGTGCATGGGAGTTTTCGGAAAGAATTGTTGCACTGAAAAAAAATTCAAATCACAGAGAATGGGAAGTAAACTTTAGTGAAGAAGGGATAAGAGAGATGAAATTAGATATGGTAGATATATGGTATACTAAAGAACATGTATGGTGTAGGACACCAGCACCAAGAAGGTTTTTTTCCAATCAAACAGATATTTATTTATATAGTATTTATGGAGGATTGGTAGAGATCAAATTTCCTGTTTATCAAATTGAACAGATGGATACAGGAACAATATTTTTAGATAATGTTTACAGTGAAACGGGATATGATGAAGTGGAATTAGATTGGATGAAAGGGTTTTATCATGTTTCCTATTCTATGATGGATGCAGAAGGAGCAGGAAGAATGACTGGCTATTATCCAGCTAATGATATTTATATTGATCCAGAGAATACAGATGTTATTTATGTGGATTTTTGTGGTCTTTGGAAGATGGTAAGATTTCAATAAGAAATAAAAAAGAAAACAGGGAAAAATTTATGTGAAAAAAGGGTGGAAAAATTTGTGATTTTTGGAAATTAGTAAGAACAGTGGAGGAGTCAGAAAATTGAGAAAGAAAATGATACTATGTTATGTTTTGATAGAAAGTTTATTTTTTTTAAGTGGAGTATGGCAGGGAAATATTTGGGAAAGAGAACATATGGTTTTGGTAGAGGAAAGTAAAAAAGCGGAAAAGTAGAAAAGGAAATAGACGAAGGGAGGAAATTGGAAAAAAGGTGGGATTTGGCTTATGAAAGAGGAAAAGAGGAAAAATTTTCGGAACTAAGTGAAGAGGAAAAAGAATTTTTAAAGGAATATCTGTATGGTACTTGGTGTTTTTCAGATTGTATCATGGAATTAAGTGAAACAAAGGAAAATGGGGCAGAATCAAATTTTAGTTATATAGGAAAGGAAATGATAAAATTTTATGCTGATATAAAATTTGAAGAAAACTGTGTTAGATTTGAAGCTGTTTCACTTAACGAAAATAAATTTTGTAATACAAAAGATCCCTATTTATTTGCAATATATGGAGGAATTTCGCTTCCAAATGAGGAATTTCAGTTAGGTTATTATGTAAATTATAATATAGAAAAAATGGAAACAGGTCAGATTCAACTGGATCATGTTTTTTATCCAGATGGTTATGAAGAAGTAGAAGTGGAGTGGATGAAAGATTGGATTCATGTAACATATTATCCTGTAGATGCACTAGAAGAAAGCCGATTAGTTCGGCATATAATTGCAAATGATATTTATATTGATCCGAATAGTGAAGAAACGATGTATATTGATTTTTGCGGGTTATGGAAAATGAAAAAATGGTCTATTTCTTGGGGGAATGAAAGATGAAGAAACGAATTTTTGTATTGCTTTTAGGAATGAGTATTAGTTTATTTTATTGTGGTTTTTGTGTAGGAATGATAGAGGGAAAAGGACAATTAGAAAAAGGATTTTTTCCTCAAAGTGTAAATTGGCAGAAAGTAAGGGAAGGAAAACGATATTTGGATCTTATGGAAGAGAAAAAAGAAAAGTTTCTGGAAGAACATCTTTATGGAAAATGGAGATTTTTAGAAGTGGTAAGAAGGGATATTTTATCCGACTATACATTAAGTAAAAATGGACAGGAAGAATTAAAAGAAATGGTAATTTTAGAATATCAAAAGGAATGGGTAAAACATCCATTGAAAAAAGGGCAAAATTCTTTTTCTGATCCAAGAGATATGTGGATTTTTGCATTGGAGGGAGGAATTTCGTGGGGAAAGTTACCAACTTATACCGTGGAAAAAGTAAAAAGGAATTTGATCCATGTAACTTATTCGTTTCCATCTCTGCAAGGGGGTTCAAACTACTTAATTCTGGATCGAGAGGACTTTCCTTTTGAGGAAAAAAATTTTGGGAATGATATTTATATTGATCCAGATGATACAGAAAATATCTATGTAAAATTTGGAGGTTTTTGGAAATTAACAAGGATAGTGGAGGATTCAGAAAATTGAGAAAGAAAAGGATTTTTATATTGCTTTTAGGAATGAGTATTAGTTTATTTTATTGTGGATTTTGTCTAGGAATAGTAGAAGGAAAAGGACAAGTGGAAAAAGGTTTTTTCCCTCAAAATGTAAATAGACAAAAAATAAAAGAAGGAGAACGATATTTGGTTTTTATGGAGGAGAAGAAGAAAGAATTTTTGGAAGATCACCTCTATGGACAGTGGAGATTTTTAGAAAAAGTGGCATCTGGTTATGATGAAGAGTATGGATTGACTGAAATTGGAGAAAGAGAGTTAAAAAGGATGGTTATTTTAGAATACCAGAAGGAATTTGTAAGACATCCTTTAAAGGATGGTCAAGCATCTTTTACGAACCCTAAAGATATGTGGATTTTTGGGATATGCGGAGGTCTTTCTTGGGGGAAACAGCCAGTTTATACAATGGAAAAAATGAAAGAAAGTTGGATTGTTTTAGGGAATTTAAGGGAAAAAAGTAAAATCTATCATGCAAGAGTGCCGGGTGCAAAAGTTGAGAATTTTATACATATAAAGTATGGGTTTCAGACTTCACAGGAGGAATGGAAAGATTCTGATTATCAGGAAGATTATTTTGGAAGTAATATTTATGTGGATCCAGATGATACAGAAAGTATTTATGTGGAGTTTTGCGGTCTTTGGAAAATGGTAAGAACAGGAGAGAAAGATGGAGAGGGATATTGAAATTTTAAAAAAGAGAGAAGAACAGAAAAAAGAAAAGTATCAGACGTTGGAAGATGGGATTTATTTGGACGGGAGAATTTTGAATTTTGAGAGAAAAGTTGTTTTAAATACATTTACTATGCTGATTCCTGATACGATGAAGCAGATGCCAAAGGAATATGCAAGGATAAAATATCCGTCAGAATTTCGCCCGCAGCAGATTTTTACAACATCTGATTTAGATGTCAATATGGGATTTACTGTATTTTCAAAGCAGATACAGCAGGAAGATCGAATGGAACTTTTACAGCAGATGCAGGAAACAGTCTATCGGGCAAATCAGGATGGAAAGCAAAATGCATGTGTATTGTTAAAGCAGGTTTCAGGCGGTTATTTTACTTTTCGCAGTTATATAATGGACAGCGATTTATTTCAGATGATGGCATTGATAACGGTTGGAGAATGGCTGATACAGGGAAATTTTCACTGTGTTTATTCAGAACATATAAAGTGGAAACGGATTGTTTTATTGATGTTAGAAACGATACAGATATTGGAGAAAGAGGAAGATACAGATAAAATATAAAAACAACAGGAGGAAAAAAGTATGCGTGCAGTAAGATTAGCAGTAGAACCATTTGAATTTATTAATTATAGGGAAGTTTCTTGTATAAGAGAATTAAACCAGCATGGAACACTTCGTATTACAGGTTTAGTTGCACAGGATAAGGTACAGGAATATCAAAACATTGCTTTAAAGGAAACTTGGGTTTGTGTAAAAGCAATCTCTGAAAAAGGGGAGGAGCAGCATTTTTTTGATGGAGTTTTGACCGGATTTTGGATGCAGCAGGAGGATCAGTCTTCTGTTTTAACAATCGAATTAAAGACAGGGAGTTATTTATTGGATTTTGAGTGCCATACTCGTTCTTTTCAGGATTCAAAATTTCGATATGCTGATGTGATTTCTGCTTGTATGATGCCAATAGGAGGGCAGTTTATTTTATTAAAGAAAAAGATGGAAACGATTGGACATATGCTGCTGCAATATCAGGAAACGGATTGGGAATTTTTAAAAAGAGTTGCTTCTTATGCAGGAATAGTAATAATTCCAGAAGATATCACACCCGGAAAAAAACTTTATTTTGGTTATAAGATAAAACCTGTAATAGAAGAAATTATAACGGATAGTTTTTGCCAGAAACAGGATTATGAACTCTATCAGAAAAAAGTAAAATCCGGTGAAAAGGGACTGCATCTTTCTGATTTTGTCAGTTATTTTGTCCAAAGCAGAGAACTTTATGGGTTGGGAGAAACCGTTCGGTTTCAAGGAAATTATTTTGTAATTGGTCAGATAAAAAGCTGGCTTTTGGGACAGGAATTATATCAGGAATATCATTTGATTCGGAAAAAAGAGGGGATTTCTGCACCGATTTTTCATTCTAAATTATCGGGAGTTTCCCTTAAAGCAAATGTAACTGCCGTAAAAAGTACGATGATTCAGGTGCAGATAGAGGAGGATGAAAATAAAGAATTGGCAAGGAATTGCTGGTTTGATTATGCAACGGTTTATTCTACGCCGGATGGGACAGGCTGGTACTGTATGCCGGAAGTCGGAGATCAGGTTCGATTGGTTTTTCCGGATCAGAAAGAGGAACATGCTTATACAGCAAGCAGTATTCATATGGGGGATAATAAAGAACGAAAAAATCCAGATGAAAAGTCATGGAAGAATAAACAGAAAAAAGAGATTTTATTTACACCAGATGCGATTATTTTAAGAAATAATAAAGGGCTGTTTGTGGAATTATCGGATCAAAAAGGGATTCGGGTAGGAAGTAATAAGGATATTTTAATACAGGCAGGCGGTACAGTTCGGATGGTTAGTAAAAAGGCAGGGATTTCTTTATCTGCACAGGATACTTTGCAGATGCAGCAGGGAGCAGCAAAGATTCGGATGAAAGAGGATATTTCGATTCGTGGTGGGAAAATTTATATGAATTGACGCTGAAAGCCGAATGAAAAGATTCCAGTTGTGCGGTTGCTGGTGAATCGCAGCCGTACAACTGGAAAAAATTATAATAAATAGGAGGGGATAGAATGGAAGTATATTATCCGTTATTTCAGCAAAACCGGGTTTTGAAAAAAGAGATGCTTTGGTCTGTTCGGGACTATAGTATGCTTTCTCATCAATTAGCTTATCAGGCATATGGAGAGGGGATTTTGCAGGGATGTGAGATTCGGATAGAAGGAAAATACATAGTAGTTGGTACTGGAATAATAAAGTATAAAGATTTTATTTGTTTTCGAATGGAAGAAGAAAGGATAGAGTATGCACCGTCACAAAAGGAGCAGAGTTTAAAGATTTGTTTTCAGAAAAAACAAACGGAGGATTGGATTCAATATCAAATGAAATTGGTTTTAGAGGATACTGCTTTGTTGAAAGAAAATGAGTTTGAACTTTGCCGTTATAAGCTGCAGGCGGGAGCAGAATTAAGGGAACGGTATAAAAATCTGGGAGATATGGGAACGGAGTATGATGTTTTAAATTTTATTTTTGCTTCATGGGGAGGGATAGGAGGAAGTTCGATTGCACCGGTGATTACCAGAAGATTTGCAGAAGAGATTTTAAAATCAAAGCATTGCAGACAGGAAGATCTTTGTTTTGCTTATTTTTGTTTTAGTCAGACGGAGGCACTGCCAAGGAAAATGCTGATTGATTATATGGAACGGAGATGTTCCTGCCGATTGGATTGGGATATTTCTAATCAGAGAATTTTTGAAAAGTTATGTGAGATCGCAGGAAGAACAGAAGATGGAAGAGAAAAGGATATAATACAGCGATCAGACAGAAAGAGGATTTTTATAGATTAAAAGAAAGAGAATGATATGGAGAATTGTGTATTAGAGCGGATAGAAGAAATTAAAGTATTTTTGGAAGAAAAAATAGAGATATTGTTAAAAAATCGGCTGGAAAAGATAGAGGTTTTGCTGAAAGAAGAGATAGAAAATGGAGATTGTAAACTGCAAGAAGAACTGTTTCGATTGGCAGAAGGCAGAGAAGAAGGAGCGATTGTTTGTGCTTTTTTTAGAAGCAGTTATTTAACGAAAAGTCATAAATTTTTGCTTGCATTTTATAGAGAAGAACCGTTTTTAGAAGAAAATCCAGCTTGCATTTGGATCGATTTTCATTTGTTTTTTCAATCGGCTGATGAAGATTTTCAGAGAATTAACAGGGAAATTGAAAAAAAGTTTATCCGGGTTTTGTCAGCGGAAAAGGAAGAAATCCGAAGATGGTATATGGAACAATTATATCAGGAATTTGGAGGGGTTTTATTTTCGCTGTTGGGAGAGGAAAAAGAGGGGATCGAGGTTTATTATGGGGGATTTATGGAGGAACTGTATTGGGTTGGAAAAGTGAAGAAATAAAAGAATAGAAAAAGGACAGGAGAATTTAGGATGAGAACATATGAAATAAAAGAAGAACAACTTGTGATTCAGACAGAATTGCCGCTTTTATCGATACAAAAGATAAAAATGGTTCATCAGCAAAATCAGCATGGAAGGATTCAGATTTGGGCAGAAGCAGCACAGCAGGATCAGGAGCGGATTCTTTCTACGGATTGGTCAGATACGAAGATTTTATTTTACCGAAAAGGAGAAGAAAAAGAGCCTTTTTTTCACGGAAGAATGGAAAAGCTGATAAGCAGAGAGGCACATCGGCTGTTTGCTTTGGAGATTTTTGGGGTTGGAGAAACCATTGTATTGGATCGGGAAAAGAAAAAGCGTTCTTTTCAGAGAAGAGAGATGACCTATAAGGAGATTGTTCGGCAGGTGATGCTGGACTATCCAAATGGAACGATGATTTGGGTGCAGGAGAACCGGGCAATTAAGACACCGATTTTACAATATGAAGAAACGGACTGGGAGTTTTTGAAACGGTTGGGAAGTCATTTTCATGCAAAATTGACTGCCGATCTTAAGACTGGAAAACCAGCGTTCTTTTTTGGAATGAGTACTGGAAACCAGCGGGAGATAGAGGAAACCGAAGTGACAGGGATGGGTTTTCCTTCGGATTATTACTGGAATGGCAGCTATCAGGATAAACTGGAAAAAAGTCAGGCATTTTGTCTGGAAGTCCGTAATCGGAAAAATTGGCAGATAGGAGATTGGGTGGTCTGTCAAGGGAAGACCTGTTATGTGTTTGAGCGAAGTGTTGTTTTGGAATCGGGGGAATTGGTTTGTAACTACCGTTTGGGAGCAAGGGGGATGTTTTATCAAAAGAAGTGTTATCCAACGGCACTGATTGGAGCAAGACTGGAAGGAACGATACAAAAGTGTGAGGGAGAAAGCGTTTATCTGCAGTTGGATATCGATACCAGACCATGTGCCGATTATCCATGGGATTGGACACCAGAAACTAATAATTTGTGTTATTGTATGCCAG
>CAJUGZ010000045.1 GCA_910585855.1 uncultured Lachnospiraceae bacterium
ATATTCAAGACTACGGCTATTAAAACATTGACTTTTAATAGCCGTAGTAATAGTATCGCAATTTAAAAATACGATATAAATGGGTTTTGACATGAGCCTTATACTATCGTGAATGGATATAGAAGTATCTTTGATAGTGAAAGTCTTATAGAAAATCATGAGTCTTATATGCTTTCGAGTATATTTGAAAGTGGTCGTATATAAGAACCCAACGTGCTTTAGCCGTTGGAGTGTCAGAATATACATAAAATATAAAAAAATGTTTAAAATAACACAAAACACTCCTCTTCTATAAAAAATAAAAATAAATAAAGCAACAAAAAAGAACTAAATAAAATAATATTATAACTAATCCGATAATAAAAAGCTTATAATAATAAAATAAATAAAAAGGTGGGAGAATCATGAAATTTTTTCTTTCAAAAACAGAACAAGCTATATTAAACTTACTTTGGAAAAACCAGCGCTGGATGTCTGGTGTAGAATTTTGGAAATATTTTAATGCCAACGGCAAACCTTGTAAACGACAAACAATAAATACCTATTTAACTCGTATGACAGACAAAGGGATTCTTGTAAAAAATGAAAGGAAATACATGTATACTTACAAAAAAGAGGAATGGGATCAAAAGAAAGCAAATGAAATCATAACCACTATGTTCGACAATTCCTTAAAAAACTTTATTGTCGCTATAACCGGTTCAAGAAAACTCAGCAAAAAAGAAGCGGAAGAATTAAAAGAATACTTATCCCAAATCGAAGAAAACAATCCATAAAAATCCTTTCAGCCATTGCTGTTCCATATAGCAATGGCTGCTATTTCTTTTAGACGCTGCAAGGCATTTTATGTATCTGCTACGAGGAAATGCTAAGCGCAAGCGAGCCCTGAGCAGACCTTTCTTTAAATTTTAGAGTTTTCAACATTTTTAAGCGGAAAATCGCTGCTAGTGTACAATTTTTATAGAGAGGGAGAACGCCAGAACAAAAAAGAATCGCATCCAAATGTTACTGAATACTTGTTCTGTAATAAAGCATCATTTCTGTCATAATTCAACCAACAGCAAGAGGCGGTTTTCTTCTGTCCTTTGTCTGCGACTTCGGAGAACGGTTAGAAAGTCTTGGGCTTCTGTGGAAACACCTAGAATTTTTTGCATATCCTGCTTCCATGCAGGGTATGCAAAAAAAGGGGCGTGTTTAGCCCGAATGATAGGGAAGAGGATGTTTTATGGCTGATAAAATCCTTCCTTACATCCATTCCATTTCAGCTGTTATAAGGGCGAATTGCGCCCCGGTTCGTCTGGTTGGATGAACATAAATCAGAAGCCCTAGACTTTCTTTCCATTTGGAGCGGAGCAAGCAAAGGATAGAAGAAAACCGCCTCTTGCGTCCGGTGAAACAAAACTCATTTCCGGCAGCGTTATATCTCCAAAACCTTCTTTACATACCATTCTATTTATGCTAATATAAACTAAATATTTAATAACTAATCTATATCATTCAATAGGAGGCTTCATGAAATACATAACTTTAACCGCTTCAGAAACGCTGGTTATGAAATGCATCTGGAGTACCAGTCAAGAACTTTCTCTAGCAGATATCTTTGAAATGGTAAACAAAGAATACCACAAAGGATGGAAATATCAAACAGTATCCACTTTCCTTGCTAAATTAGTTCAAAAAAAATTTGTCTGCACCAGAAGAGAAGGACATCGTATTTTATACCAAGTTTTAATCACAGAAGAGGATTATCGAGCAGAACAAGCATTAGAGTTTGTAAATTTCTGGAATAAAGGTTCTCTCAGTCAATTTGTACTGTCCTTCCATAAAGAGAAAAAACTTACAAAAGAAGAACTAGAAGAATTAAAAAAAATCGTTTCTTCTCTTTCTTAATCAAAATTACTACGAAAAGTATCCGATTATTTCGAAAATATACTTTTCGTAGCAGTTTCTTTTATCTTCCCTTATTTATTCCTCCGATCCGTTTTCCTCTATACTCCCCTCCATCTTTTGAAGTTCTTCCTCCACAATTTGACTATTCACCTTTGCCACACTGGCAACCTTTACATTTTCATCTAAATTCATCAATTTTACTCCAGAAGTATTTCGTCCAAGTCTTGAGATATTTTCTACCCCTATTCGAATAATAATTCCCTCTGTAGTAATCAGCATAACTTCATACCCCCGAAATACAGCTTTCATTCCGACAACATTTCCTGTTTTTTCGTTAATTTTATAACAACGAACACCTTTTCCACCTCGATGCTGCACTGTAAATTCCTGCAAAGCAGTTAATTTTCCAAGACCATTTTCTGATACAAACAAAAAATAATCTCCCTGTACATCGGTTTGCATTCCAATAATCTCATCTCCGTCTTCTAAGTTCATGCCAATTACTCCCATAGAGTTTCTCCCAGTAGGACGTACATCCTTTTCATTAAACCGAATACATTGTCCCTGCTTTGTAGCAAGAAAGATATCATTATGTTGATTCGTCACTTTTACTTCAATCAATTCGTCTCCTTCCCGAAGACTAATTGCCTGAAGCCCAGTCTTTCGGATATTAGCATATTCCTTTACTAAAGTTTTCTTTACAAGTCCACATTTTGTTGTCATAAACAGATATTCATTCGGATTATAATCTTTTATCGAAATAACTGCGGTAATCTTTTCCTTTGGAGAAAGCTGCAAAAGGTTAATAATTGCTGTTCCTCTCGCTGTCCGGCTTGCTTCTGGTATCTCGTAAGCCTTTAGACGATATACCTTCCCACTATTAGTAAAAAACATCAAATAGTGATGTGTTTTGGTAAGGAGCATCTCTTCAATAAAATCCTCCTCTAATGTATGCATCCCTTTAATTCCTTTTCCACCACGGTTTTGACTTTTAAAGTTATCCATTGTCATCCGTTTAATATATCCGATATTGGTCATTGTAATTATCGTATTTTCATTTGGAATCAAATCCTCCATCGAAATATCAAATTCATCATAACCTATCGATGTCCTTCTCTCATCTCCATACTTATCCGAGATCAAAAGCAGTTCTTCTCGAATCACAGAAAGTAGTTTCTTTTCATCTGCCAAAATTGCCTGCAGATTTTCTATCTGTTCTAACAGTTCCTGAAGCTCCTGCTCTAATTTCTCTCGCTCTAATCCGGTCAATGCACGAATCCGCATATCCACAATCGCCTGTGCTTGTGCATCGGACAAAGAAAAGCGCTCCATTAAACGTCCCTTTGCCTCCTGTGTGGTACGAGAGTTTCTTACCATCTGAATTACTTCATCGATATGATCGAGTGCAACCAGCAGCCCCTCTAAAATATGCGCACGTTCCTGTGCTTTATTCAATTCATATTTGGTACGCCGGGTGACAACTTCCTCCTGATGCTTTAGATAGAGCTTTAGTATTTCTAAAAGATTTAATATTTTCGGCTGATTTCCCACCAAAGCAATCATAATTACCCCATACGTATCCTGTAACTGTGTATGCTTTAATAATTGATTTAAAAGTACATTTGGATTGACATCTCTTCGGAGTTCAATCGCAATTCGCATACCAGATCGATCCGATTCATCCCGAATCTCCGTAATACCCTCTATCCTCTTTTCTTTTACCAAATCTGCAATCTTTTCAATTAACTTGGCTTTATTTACCATATAAGGCAATTCTGTCACTACAATCCGTGTCTTGCCATTTGGCATTGCTTCCATATCCGTCACTGCTCGTACTCGAATCTTTCCACGTCCGGTACGATAAGCTTCTTCTACTCCAGCCGTACCAAGAATCATTGCTCCAGTAGGAAAATCCGGACCTTTTATAATACTCAACACTTCCTCAATTTCAGTATCCCGATCCTCTAAAATTCGATTATCAATAATTTTAACCACCGCTTGAACCACCTCACATAAATTGTGAGGTGGAATATTGGTAGCCATTCCGACCGCAATACCAGTTGTTCCATTTACAAGCAAATTTGGAAAACGAGAGGGAAGTACAACCGGCTCTTTTTCTGTTTCATCAAAATTGGGTTCAAAATTTACTGTATTTTTTCCAATATCTGCCAGCATCTCCATAGAAATTCGGCTTAATCGTGCCTCAGTATACCGCATAGCCGCTGCCCCGTCTCCATCCACAGAACCAAAATTTCCGTGTCCATCCACCAAAGGGTAACGGGTTGACCAATCCTGTGCCAAATTAACCAATGCTCCATAGATAGAACTATCACCATGGGGATGATATTTACCCATGGTATCCCCCACAATACGGGCACATTTTCTATGTGGTTTATCTGGACCATTATTTAATTCAATCATAGAATAAAGCACTCTTCTTTGTACCGGCTTCAATCCATCTCTTACATCAGGAAGCGCTCTTTGGGCGATAACACTCATGGCATAATCAATATAAGAATCCTCCATCGTTTCTTTTAAATCGACATCATGAATCTTATCAAAAATCGTTTCATCCATTTATCTTTTCCTCCAGTTGTGAACTACCCATTACCAAAAGGCAATGGGTTTTACGTTCTATTTTACAAAATTATTTTTTACTAAAACTAAATATCTAAATTTTTCACATACTTTGCATTGGTTTCAATAAACTCCCGCCGAGGCTCTACCTGATCTCCCATAAGTGTAGTAAATGTTAGATCTAACTCTGGAGCAGATTCTGCAGCCATATTTACCCGTTTTAACACTCTTTTTTGAGGATCCATTGTAGTATCCCAAAGCTGTTCTGCATCCATCTCTCCAAGCCCTTTATAACGCTGTATTTTATTGTTGTTATCCCGTCCTACTTCCCGAAGAATCTGATCCAATTCTTCATCACTATAGGCATACCAAATCTTTTTATTTTTCTCCAGTTTAAAAAGAGGCGGCTGCGCCAGATAGACATGTCCGGCACGAATCAGTTCCGGCATAAACCGATATAAAAAAGTCAGCAAAAGGGTGGAGATATGCGCTCCGTCTACATCTGCATCTGTCATAATAATAATCTTATGATACCGCAGCTTAGTAATATCAAAATCCTCATGTATTCCTGTTCCAAATGCAGTAATCATTGCCTTAATCTCTGCATTTCCAAGAATCTTATCTAATCGTGCCTTCTCTACATTTAAAATCTTTCCACGAAGAGGCAGAATCGCCTGTGTATTTCGAGAGCGTGCTGTCTTAGCAGAGCCCCCTGCCGAATCTCCCTCCACAATATAAATTTCACAGTTTTTTGGGTCTTTATCGGAGCAATCCGCCAGTTTTCCGGGCAATGCCATACCATCTAGGGCAGTTTTCCTTCTAGTCAGATCCCGTGCCTTTCTGGCAGCTTCCCGTGCCCTCTGTGCCAGAATTGATTTTTCTAAAATCATTTTTGCCACATTTGGATTTTGTTCTAAAAAGTACGTAAGCTGTTCTGATACTACCCCTTCTACTGCACCACGTGCCTCACTATTTCCCAATCGTTGCTTTGTCTGTCCTCCAAATTGGGGCTCTTCAATTTTCACACTGATAATAGCAGTTAAACCCTCCCGAATATCTTCTCCAGAAAGGTTTGGCTCATTTTCTTTTAACATCTTTGCCTTTCGTGCATAATCATTAAAAGTCTTAGTCAATGCATTTCGAAATCCGACTAAATGTGTTCCTCCTGCCGGTGTAATAATATTGTTTACAAAGCTATAACAATTCTCTGTAAAACCGCTATTATGCTGCATTGCCACTTCCACATAGACATTATCACGCATCCCCTCACAGTAAATTACATTTTCATATAATGTTTCACTGCTGTGGTTTAAATAAGTCACAAATTCACAAATTCCTCCCTCATAGTGAAAGGTATCCTCTTTCTTTTCTTCCCGATCATCCCGAAGGATAATCCGTAAATTCTTTGTTAAAAAAGCCGTTTCTCTCAACCGTGTCCGCAGGGTTTCATAGCGAAATACAGTTTCTTCAAAAATCTCGGAATCCGGCAAAAACGTTACTCTTGTACCTGTTTTTTCTATCGGACAAGTTCCAATTACCTTCAGAGGATACATTACATTTCCACGTTCATATCTCTGTTTATGAATTTTTCCGTTCTGGCAGACTGTTACCTCCATCCATTCAGACAGCGCATTAACAACAGAAGCACCTACTCCATGAAGCCCCCCTGATACCTTATAACCTCCGCCACCAAACTTTCCTCCTGCGTGTAATACCGTATAAACTACCTCAATCGCAGGAACACCTGCCTTTGGATGAACATCAACCGGCACACCCCGCCCGTCATCTATCACAGTAACGGAATTATCTTCATTGATGATCACTTCTATTGTTGTACAGAATCCGCCTAAAGCCTCATCTACAGCATTATCTACAATTTCATATACCAGATGATGAAGACCGTCTTCTGAAGTGCTGTCAATATACATTCCCGGTCTTTTCCGTACTGCCTCTAATCCTTCCAATATTTGAATTTGATTTGCTCCATATTCTGAACTCATGTCTTTCCTCCAATTGCTCCGTTTATAATATGATAGGTTCTATTTATCTCAAACCGGTTTGCAATAAATTCCTCCAAACCAGTACAGGTAATAATTGTCTGAATCTGATCCAGACTGTTAAGAAGTTGGTTTTGCCGATGACTGTCTAACTCAGATAACACGTCATCCAATAAAAGAATCGGCATATCACCGATCATCCGTTTTACAATTTCAATTTCAGCAAGTTTTAAGGAAAGCGCAGATGTCCTCTGCTGCCCCTGTGAGCCAAACCTGCGAATATCAATTTCCCCAATAGAAAAACTAATATCATCTCTATGTGGACCAATATGTGTCGTCCGAAACCGAATATCCCTCTCCCTTGCCTTTTTTACCGCTGCCTCAAATTCATCCAAAGAAACCTCTGGTTCATAAGCAATCTGAAGTTCTTCCCGATTTCCCGACAGCTTTTTATGAATATCAAATATAATCTTATTTAACTCTTTTATAAAACTTTCCCGCCGTTCAATAATCTTTTTTCCATATTGTACAAGCTGCATATCCCAAATATCAAGCATTTCCATAAATTCCGGTCGCATCTGCAGATTTTTCAAAAGCTGATTTCTTTGTACAAGCACTTTATTATAATTGATCAGATGGTGAACATAAACTTTATCTAACTGACATAATTCCATATCTAAAAATCTTCTGCGCTCAGAAGGACCATTTTTTATTAAATTTAAATCTTCCGGCGAGAAAAATACAAAATTTACAATTCCAAACAGTTCACTTGTTTTTTTTATCGGTATTCCATTAATCGCAATTCCCTTTGGCTTTTGCTTTTTTAAATGAATATCTATTCGATAAGAAAGCACCTGTTTTTTTACTATTACCTTAATATGGGCTTCCTCTTTATGAAACTGAATCATTTCCCGATCTTTACTGCCTTTATGGGATTTTGCTGTTCCTGAAAGATATACCGCCTCCAAAATATTGGTCTTCCCTTGTGCATTATCACCATAAAGAATATTGGTTTTGGCATCAAAATCCATACGCAGACTTTGATAATTTCGAAAATTTTTTAACTCAAGTGTTTCAATGAGCATGGATCATAATCTCCTGTTCATGAAAAGAAATCGTTTCCCCTCCATAAAGCTTCTTTCCTCTCTGATACTCTATTTCTCCATTTACTTTCACTTCTCCGTTTTGTATTGCTATTTTGGCTTCTACACCGGATTCTACAAGCCCTGCTGCCTTTAAAGCCTGTCCAAGCTTAATAAATTCCTCTCGCAATGTAATATCTTCCATCTTACTCTCCTTATTTCTTTTTACAAATAAATTTCCATTCCCCCATAAAGAAATTATACCACAATTTTCTGTTTTTGGATACCTTATCTAAAATCAAAATTGATAGAGGACGCCAGATGTAAAAACAGTGGGCAGCCTGCTGTTTTTACATCTGGCTGTTTCTCGGCTTCCAAACCAAAAATGAATAGCGTGTGATTTTGAATTTGCGTTCACTTCGGATTTTTTTATCTCTCGTATTATATATGCAACATATACAACAATATCACGTTGTGGTTGGTAGTTTTAGCAGAAAGAGAAAGGAGGGTCTATGGAGGGTCATCATTTCCCGTTGGCACTTAGGCACGGTCTTGCTGTGTTTTCGTGCCTTATGTGTCCGCTATGAAAATAGGAAATGCTAAGCGAAAGCGGGCTCGGAATAGACCTTCCTTTCTCTTTCTGCGTCCCCCTATAATAAAAAACCTAATTGAAAAAAATGATATAATAAAATTACAATGTTCATTTTTTCAAAAAAATCAAACAGCAGCATTGGCATTAAAATTGACTGGAAGAATCAAATAGATATAATTTTCTTCTTTATCTCGAATAATGCAAGGTGCTTTGGCATTAACCAAATACAGTGTTATTTCTTCTTCATCAATGGCTCGAAGGGAATCAATTAAAAACTTGGGGTTAAATCCAATCATAATGTCCTTTCCTTCCTTCTGAATATTAATTCTTTCATTCATAGAACCAACAGAAGAATTAATTTTTAATTCCATTTCATTATCTGTAATATTTAAAATAATCGGTTTTTTCTCTCCTTCTTTTACTAGAAGAGTTGCACGATCGATACAGTTTAGCATTTCTTTTTTATTGATTTTTACTTTTGTTTCATAGTCAGTGGAGAGCATCTGGTTTACTTTAAAGTATTCCCCTTCAATCAATCTGGAAATAACAATGGTATGATAAAATTCAAATAAAATGTGATTTGTCGTAAAATAAATATGAACTTCATCTTCCAAATTGCCTGTTAAAATTTTACTGACTTCTGATAATGTTTTACCCGGAACAACTACTTTTATCGTTTCATAGGATTCTTTTAAAATAGTATTCCGAATAGAAATTCGATGTCCATCAAGAGAAACGACTTTTAAAGCTGTTTCATTTATCTCGAATAATTCTCCAGTTAATAATTTATTACTGTCGTTGTCACTAATCGAAAAAATTGTTTTTTGTATTAATTCTTTTAAAGTAAACTGGGAAAGACAAATATATTGTGATTTTTCAATATAAGGCAATTTAGGAAAATCATCTCCTTGTTTCCCAGAGATACTAAACTTTGCTTTTTCACATGTAATATTTATAACGAAATCTTCCTTACTTTCTATAACAACATCACTGTCAGGAAGTTTACGGATAATTTCAGCAAAGATTTTGGCATTTAAAGCAATTATTCCTTTTTGTTCAATTTCACCCAGTACAATAGTTTCAATTCCTAGTTCCATATTGTTTGCCATTAATTTGATTTTGTTAGCTGAAGCATCCAATAGCATACATTCTAATATAGGCATAGTAGTTTTGGTGGAAACTGCTTTTGATACAATATTTACTGCATTGAGTAAGTTCGTTTTGCTGCAAACAATCTTCATTGTTGATAACTCCTTCCGGTGCGCACGCCCTTATATATACAGGTAGGGATGGTATTAATTAATAGTATTAATAGTAGGGGATGTTGATATGTTGATAACTCTTAAAAACCCTTTATTTTAGGGCGTTTGAAGTGTTATTTGTATGTTGATAACTATGTTGATAAGATGTTGATAACATTGGAGTTTTCAACACTATAAAAATGGAAAAAATTTACAAATAAGTTATCAACACGTTATCAACATAGTTATCAACACACTTATCAACATAGTTTTGTGTATAAAATTGTCATCCCCAAGGATTAATCTTCTTTTTTAGTATATCTACAGTGTTTCTTACACTTTCATCGTTGATTAAATCTTTCTCAATTTTTCTGCAACCACTGATTACGGTAGAGTGATTACGTTTTCCAAGAAATAACCCAATCTGTTTTAATGGCATATCAATAAAAGCACGGCATAGATACATAACGATCTGCCGTGGATACACCCATTCTTTAATTCTCTTTTGAGATATAATATCTGCGGGTGTAATATCAAAATGTTCTGCTACAATTTGCAAAATCAATTCAGGTGTAATTTCTTGGGCTTCACTTAGTGAAATGGAATCCTTTAAAACTTCCTCTGCCAGTTCTACAGTTAATTTCCGATTGTATAAAGAGGAATAGGCATGAAGTTTTGTTAATGCTCCTTCTAGTTCACGAATATTGGACTTAATATTGTTTGCGATATATTCAATAACATCATTATCAATTCTATAATTCTCGAGTTCAGCCTTTTTATGAAGGATTGCCATTCGGGTTTCATAATTCGGGGATTGAATATCAACAGTAAGTCCCCATTCAAAGCGGGAACGAAGACGTTCCTCAAGTGTTTCGATATCTTTTGGCGGTTTGTCAGAGGATATAATAATTTGTTTTTTCGATTCGTGGAGTGCATTAAAAGTATGGAAAAATTCTTCCTGTGTCGCTTCTTTCCCTATAATAAACTGAATATCATCAATCAGCAAAACATCTACATTACGATACTTTTCTCGAAATTGAATCGTAGAAATATCGTCTTTTTTACGGATTGCGTCGATAATTTCATTGGTAAATTTCTCACTAGTTACATAAAGAACTCTAGATTTCGAGTTCTTCTCTAATATAAAATGCGCAATAGAATGCATAAGATGTGTTTTTCCCAGTCCAACGCCTCCATAGATAAAGAGAGGATTGTAGATTTCTCCTGGAGATTCGGCAACTGCCAGAGAGGCAGCATGAGCAAAGCTATTATTTGTACCTACCACAAATGTATCGAAAGTATAGCGAGGGTTTAAATTCGCTGTTAAAATATTGCTGTTTAAATCTTCCGAAAAAGCAGCAGCACCTTTTCCGACTTCAGAAGCGTTTTTCTCCGCTCTTAAAATATCATCCGGTTTTATGAAGTGCAGTTGATAGGAAATTCCGGTTATTTCTCCAATTGTTACAGTAAATTGCTTGGAGTATTTTTTTTCAATATAACTGGCATGGATTTCATCTGTGGCAAGTATAGTTAAGGTATCTTCTTTGATATCATGAACCTTTAACGGTTTCAGCCATGTATTGAAGGAAACATCGGAAATATCATATTCTTTTTTCATTGTTTCCAGAATCTCATCCCATTTTTCAATGATTATGTTACTCATGGTTACACTCCTCTTTTTAATGACATAAAAAACCAGCAGAAAATCAGATGATTTTCGTATTTTTTTATGCTGGTTCTGACATTTTATCGAAACGTACATACCTATATTTTATACCAATGTGCGGTTTTTTTCAAGAATTAAATGAAAAGTAAATAGGTAAATATATTTTTTTTTCTTTTATTCAGAGCGTTTTCTCTTGACAAACGACAGATTATGCGGTATCTTTAAACATCACTACAAAAATAGTATAATAGGAATTAAAAAAATAGAATATTTTTAGCAATAAAAAAATGTGTTGATAATGTTGATATCTTTCAGTTGAGTTATCAACACTCTGTTGATACGATGTTGATAAAATGTTGATAACGTGTTGATATCTTTTTCAAATTTTCAAATTTTTCAGTATTGGTAAGTGTTAGTTTTGTTCATAAAGTTATCAACACTATCAACATTTCATTTTTTTTATCCACACTGATATGTTGATAACGTGTTGATAACTTTTTTCTACATATAGATTTAAAATAATTTTTTTAAATAATGTTGATAACTATGTTGATAAAATGTTGATAATTTTTTCATCATGTCGAAAAACATTGAATTTTAGCGGAATATACAGTGTTGATACTGTTTATAAAGTTATCAACACTATCAACATCATACGTTTACTAGATTTCTTTAATTGAAAGATTGTTGAAAAACTAAGCAAAATTTGAAAAATTTAAAAGACTTAATGTATTATAAAACAGTACAAAAATACCTTTTAAAAGACGTCATATTAGAAAAATAGGTTATGTTTTCAAATAGAAAAAAATTCGATTAGTCTAAAAATGCCGAAATATCAACAAAATTGGATATAAGGACAGTTAAAAACATAGGAGTAAAATCGACTAAAAATGCAGTTATCTGACGTCATACTAATTTAAAATAAAAAATTAATTTTTAATTTAAAAGTCATCTGATCTTTTATAGGGGAATATTGAAAGCGGAAGGAAGGCTAATAAATTACATTTTGTGTCTGATTTGAGAAAATCTTGTTGGAAAAATAAATTTCCATAAATTTTTTGGATAGGGGACGCCAGATTGGAAAACGATGGACAGCCTGCTGTTCCACGTTTCCAAAAAGTAAGAAGTTCTAAGACTTCTGCATTTCTGTTTGTCCAACCGGACAGACTGGAGCGCAATTCGCCCACATGGTAGCCAAAATGAAACAGCTATCCCAAACAATTCCACCTGCCACAAAAAATCGCTTCTCAGAACATAAGTGGGCTAAACACGCTCCTTTTTTTTCACACACTGCATGGAAGCAGTATGTGAAAAAAATCTTAGATTTTTGAGCAGAAGTCAAGAACTTCTAACTTTTTTCCAAAGTCACTGCAGGCTGTCCACCGTTTTCCAATCTGGCTGTTTTTTGACCCCGAAACAAAAAAGAATTTTATCTGAACTTTTATGTTTCATAAGAATTTTTAAAATGTAGCAGAGAAAAGATATAAATTAGAAATTTTTATTTCATATCATAAATTATTATTGCTTGAATTCAGTGAAAGAAACTTCTTTCCTACAAAAAGCTTAATTAAAGAAAAATAAATTTCAATTAGACTTTTGGATAAAGGATGCATTTTTTGTTAAATAACAATCATTTCTTGTTTTTTGTACGGAAGCCAAGAAACAGCCAGATGCGAAAACCCTAGACAGTTTGCAGTGACTTTGGAAAAAAGTTAGAAGTTCTTGACTTCTGCTCAAAAATCTAAGATTTTTTTCACATACTGCTTCCATGCAGGGTATGCAAAAAAAGGGGCGTGTTTAGCCCGTATGGAAGGGAAGTTGTTTTGTTGTGGTAGATAGCATCCTTTGGTATGCTTGTTCTGTTTTGGCTGTTATGAGGGCGAATTGCGCCCCGGTCTGTCTGGTTGGATGCACTGTCATGCAGAAGTCTTAGAACTTCTTGCTTTTTGGAAACCGGAACAGCAAACTGTCTAGGGTTTTCGCATCTGGCGTCCTCCATTCAAAAGACTTATTGAAGAAAAATAAAATTTCTACTTGACTTATATAGGATTAATCCCTATAATTGAAATGGTATTTTTTGAGCAGAAATTATGAAACCTTAGTATAGAAAAGGTGATTTGAAGGAGGTGTTGTGAAATGAAAATGACATTTCAGCCGAAGAAGAAATCTAGAGCAAGAGTTCATGGATTTCGAGCTAGAATGAGTAGTGCAGGTGGAAGAAAAGTTTTGGCTGCCAGAAGAGCAAAAGGAAGAAAGAAGTTATCAGCATAGGCCGCATATTTGTGGCCTTTTCTTCTATCTAAGATTCTAGAGCTGCACTAAGATTTTAGAATTATAAAAAATGGTTTTGGGGATATAGTTTTGCAAAGGTAAAAAATTGGGTAGAAATTGAGTTTAACATTTTTAGTGGAATAAAGAGGTGATTCGTATGGAATCATTAAAAAAGAATCGTGATTTTCAGATTGTTTATAAAAAAGGAAAATCCTATGCAAATCGATATCTGGTGATGTATCTGCTGGAAAATAAATTGAATAAAAATCGTATTGGCATTTCGGTCAGTAAAAAAGTTGGGAATAGTGTTGTTCGGCATAGAATAAAACGGCTTATTAAAGAAAGCTGCCGATTAAAAGATAGAAATTTTGCACAAGGTTATGATATAATAATAATAGCCCGAACAACAGCCAAAGAAAAAAGTTATCAGCAAATAGAAAGTGCAATTACTCATTTAGCAAAACTGCATCATATTATAGTAGATCCAGCAGAAAAAAAATGAAAAGAGATGGTTAATCTTGAAAAATGGACTCAAATGTTTTTTAATTTTTGGAATAAAAGTATACAGGAAATATTTATCGCCTCTTAAGGTTCAGACACATTGCATTTATACACCAACCTGCTCAAAATACGCAATGGAAGCGATTGAAAAATACGGACCATTAAAAGGCAGCTTTTTGGCATGTAAAAGGATTTTAAGATGTAATCCTTTTGCTGAAGGCGGGTATGATCCTGTTCCGTGACTGTTATTTTTAAAGAAGTCCGGATAAAAGGAGGATACACATGGTATATACAGTACTTACACAAAGCAGTACATTTTTAATTGGTGATATTGCAAAGCTGCTGGGTGTTATAATGGATGCTCTGTTTGAATTTACAACAATTTTTGGTGTAACAAATATCGGTTTATCCATTATTTTATTTACATTGATTGTGAAACTTCTTATGTTTCCTCTTACGATTAAACAACAGAAGTTTTCTAAAATTTCGTCTATTATGCAGCCTGAATTACAGGCAATTCAAAAAAGGTATAAAGGGAAAAATGATCAGGAATCTATGATGCGGATGAATGAGGAAACAAAAGCAGTTTATGCAAAGTATGGAACATCACCTACCGGCGGATGTCTTCAGCTTTTGATTCAGCTTCCGATTTTATATGCATTGTTTCGGGTTATTAATAATATTCCGGCTTATGTTGGTTCGGTAAAGGAAGTTTTTTTAAATATTGTAACACCGCTGATGCAGCAGGATGGTTTTTTAGAAAAAATTACAGAATTTGCTTCAAAATATGGAATGGGGAATTATGATTTTACACAGTCAAATTATGTAATTGATTTATTGTATCGTTTTACTGGAGCAGAATGGCTTCAGTTAGAGGAAACCTTTCCTTCTCTTGCTACTACCATTGCTGAGAATTCAGCAAGAATTACACAGATGAATACATTTTTAGGGTTAGATTTGGCATCTGCACCGGGATTTGCTTTAACACCAGCTTTGCTGATTCCAGTTTTGGCTGGATTAAGCCAATGGTATAGTGCAAAAATTATGCAGACAAATCAACCGGAAGAGGCAAATACATCTGGAGAAGATGAAAATCCAATGGCACAATCAATGAAAATGATGACAACAACAATGCCATTAATTTCCGCATTTTTTTGTATTTCGATGCCATGTGGTTTGGGTGTGTACTGGATTGCTACCAGTGTAGTTCAAATTATTCAGCAGTTAGGAATTAATTATTATTTTAATCATACCGATATAGAAAAACTGATTGCCAAAAACGTAGAAAAGGCAAATCAAAAAAGAGCAAAAAAGGGTCTTCCGCCTCAAAAAGTGTCAAAAGCAGCCAGTATAAATGCAAAAAATTTGAATATGGCAGGGGATAAGCTGGCAAGAGCAGAGGAATTAAAGAAAAAACAGCGGGATTTAGAGGAGAAATATCAAAAGATGCAGGAAGCAACCGAATATTATAACAAGGGATTAGCAAAGCCGGGAAGTTTGTCTGCAAAAGCAAATATGGTGCAGCAGTATAATGAGAAAAACGAGAAGAAAAAGAAGTAAAGGATTGGAATGAAGGGGAGGATTTTCAAATGATGGATTATGTTGAAGTTACAGGAAAAACAGTTGACGAAGCGATTAATAATGCCCTTGACCAGTTAAATTTGACAAGTGATAAATTGGAGTATGAAGTACTTGACAGGGGAAGTTCAGGATTTCTTGGGTTGATAAACAGTAAGCCAGCACGAATTAAGGCACGTAAAAAGCTGACATTAGAGGACAAGGCAAGTGAATTTTTGGATAAAGTTTTTTCTGCTATGAAACTTCAAGTGGAGGTTGCAGTTGAGTATCAGCCGGAAGAGAATACAATGTTAATTGAATTGACAGGGGAAGAGATGGGTGTTTTAATTGGAAAACGTGGACAAACATTGGATTCTTTACAATATCTAACAGGACAAGTAGTAAATCGAGAAACAGAGGACTATATTCGAGTTAAAATTGATACAGAAAATTATCGGGAACGAAGACGAGAAACGCTAGAGCATCTGGCAAAAAATATTGCTTATAAAGTAAAGAGAACGAAGAGAAATGTAGCATTAGAGCCTATGAATCCCTATGAAAGACGAGTGATTCATTCGGCTTTGCAGAATGATCGCTATGTGTGTACAAAGAGTGAAGGAGAAGAACCTTACCGGCATGTAATTATAATGTTAAAACGTCCAGAGAAAGAAAACCGCTGGCAGAAAAATAATTACAATCGAACTTCCCCTTCAAATCGAAGTGAACGAAATGAAGCATAGATTTCGTTGTTGACTGAATTGTGAATCAAGTAGGAGAAAATCTTTTCTTCTACTCGTGTGCATAAGTAAACAGCCGCCATGGAAAGATATGGCGGCTGTTTTAGATTGGAGTGGCGGAAAGTGAAAACAGATACGATTGCGGCAGTTGCAACTGCATTGTCAAATGCAGGAATCGGGATAATTCGAATCAGCGGACCAGATGCATTTTCTGTAATTGATCGGATTTTCCAAGGAAAAAAAGGAGAAAAGCTGTCATCGGCTAAAAGTCATACCGTTCATTATGGCTGGATTTTGGAAAATAAAACTATAATAGATGAAGTAATGGTGTTAGTTCTTCGTGCACCTCATACGTATACCAGAGAGGATACCATAGAGATTGATTGTCATGGCGGAGTATTAATAGTAAAAAAAATATTAGAAGTAGTACTACAAAACGGTGCTCGTTTAGCAGAACCAGGAGAATTTACAAAACTCGCATTTTTGTCTGGAAGAATTGATTTAACACAGGCAGAAGCAGTAATGGATTTTATTCAGTCAGAGAATGAATTTGCCAGAAAGACATCATTAAATCAATTAAAAGGGGCTGTTTCCAAAAAAGTTAAAAATCTTCGAGAACGAATTTTATATGAAATTGCGTTTATTGAGTCTGCTTTAGACGATCCAGAACATATTTCTTTAGAAGGATATCGGGAAAAATTATCCTTTTCTGTTGAGGAGTGGATTGCAGAACTAGAACAGTGGCTGGATACTTCAAAAAATGGAAAAATTTTAAAAGAGGGAATAAAAACCGTGATTCTTGGAAAACCCAACGCCGGAAAATCATCTTTAATGAATCTTTTGGCAGGAGAAGAACGTGCGATTGTCACAGAAATTGCAGGAACAACAAGAGATATATTGATAGAACATATCACGTTAGGAGAGATTAGCTTAAATGTGGTGGATACGGCAGGAATTCGGGAAACAGAGGATATAATAGAGAAAATTGGAGTGGAGAAAGCAAAAGATTATGCCAAGGAAGCAGATTTTATTCTTTATGTGGTAGATTCTTCTCTGCCGCTCGATCAAAATGATGAGGAAATTCTTTCTTTTATTTTGGATAAACCAGCAATTATACTATTTAATAAAACAGATCTGCAGACAATGATAGAGAAAGAAGAATTAGAAAAAAGAACAAAAAAGCAGGTAATCCCTTTTTCTGCAAAGCAGGGAATCGGTGTGGAAAAACTGCAGCAGGCAATAAAAACATTATTTTTTCAGGAGATTGTTTCTTTGGATCATTCGGTGATAATTACTAATATGCGGCAGAGAGAAGCATTATTTCAGGCATTGGAAAGTATAAAACTGGTAAGACAAAGTATAAAAGATAAAATGCCGGAGGATTTTTATACGATTGACTTGACGAGCGGATATGAACAGTTAGGTTTTTTGATCGGAGAATCTTTAGAAGAAGATCTGGTAAATGAAATATTTAGTAAGTTTTGTATGGGAAAATAGGCGGAGGAAAAAGAATGGCAAATGTAAAAGAGGAGTATGACGTGGTAGTAGTAGGAGCAGGTCATGCTGGATGTGAAGCGGCATTGGCTTGTGCAAGATTAGGGTGTAAAACGATTTTATTTACGATAAGTATAGACAGTATTGCTATGATGCCCTGCAATCCTAATATTGGAGGAAGTTCAAAAGGACATCTGGTAAGAGAAGTAGATGCACTTGGCGGAGAAATGGGGAAAAATATTGATAAAACTTTTATTCAGTCTAAGATGCTAAATGAGTCGAAAGGACCTGCAGT
Source organism: uncultured Lachnospiraceae bacterium (assembly GCA_910585855.1). Classification (GTDB taxonomy): domain Bacteria; phylum Bacillota; class Clostridia; order Lachnospirales; family Lachnospiraceae; genus MGBC114844. The sequence goes on from CAJUGZ010000045.1 coordinate 17,901, forward strand.
TCACTCTCTGCGGGCACAGGCTGATAAACAGGAATACAGTAGACAGATGCGGATAACTTTGGAAAATACAGATCATCTGGTAATCCGTCAGGCAGAGGTAACAGAGCTGCTTGCTAAAGAAGGAAAGATTTTAGGCTGTAAAACAGATTCTGGAGCAGTTTATCTTTGTCAGGCATTGATTTTATGTACAGGAACTTATTTAAAAGCAAGATGTATTTATGGAGAGATTAGTCATAATACAGGACCAAATGGACTGCAGGCAGCAAATGCTTTAACAGATTCCTTGAAAAAGTTAGGAATCGAACTTTTTCGTTTTAAAACTGGGACACCGGCACGAGTGGATAAAAGAAGTATTGATTTTTCTAAAATGGAAGAGCAAAAGGGGGATGAACAAGTAGTGCCATTTTCTTTTTCAACCGATCCAAAGTCGGTGCAAAAAGAACAGATATCCTGCTGGCTGACCTATACGAACGAAAAAACACATCAGATAATTCGGGAAAATTTGGATCGTTCTCCGTTGTTTTCCGGGGTAATTGAGGGGACTGGTCCTCGCTATTGTCCCTCTATAGAAGATAAAGTAGTAAAATTTGCAGATAAAAGCAGGCATCATGTTTTTATTGAACCAGAAGGGCTTTATACCAATGAGATGTATTTAGGAGGGCTTTCTAGTTCCCTTCCAGAAGATGTACAATATGCAATGTATCGAACGGTTGCCGGGCTAGAACAAGTACAAATTGTAAGAAATGCGTATGCAATCGAATATGATTGTATCAATTCCAGACAATTAAAACCTACTTTAGAATTTAAGGAAATCAGTGGATTATTTAGCTGCGGACAGTTTAACGGAAGTTCTGGATATGAAGAGGCAGCGGCACAGGGAATTATTGCCGGAATCAATGCTGCCCATAAAGTACAAAAAAAAGAACCATTGGTTTTGGATCGTTCACAGGCATATATTGGTGTATTGATTGATGATTTAGTAACAAAAGAGAATCATGAACCATATCGTATGATGACTTCTCGAGCAGAATATCGATTACTGCTTCGGCAGGACAATGCAGATATTCGGCTTTCTGAGATAGGATATCAGATTGGATTAGTCAGTGAAGCTTTTTATCAGCATGTTTGTCAGAAAAAGAAAGATGTCAAAGCAGAGATACAACGTTTGGAGCAAATTCAGGTTGGAGCAGGCAGCAGAGTAACGGCTGTTTTAGAAGCGTATGGAAGTACACCGCTAAAAACAGCGGCTTCTTTGGCAGAGTTGATCCGCAGACCAGAGTTATCATATGAAAAGCTAGAGGTTTTAGATCCAGAAAGAGTATTACTTCCAGCAGATACGATTGAACAGATTAATATTAATATTAAATATGATGGTTATATAAAGCGGCAGATGAAACAGGTAGAACAGTTTAAAAAATTAGAAAAAAAGCAGATTGAAGCAGATTTTGATTATGATGCAGTAGAAAGTCTTCGAAATGAAGCAAGACAAAAGTTAAAATTATATCGCCCGGTTTCTATCGGACAGGCTTCTAGAATATCGGGAGTAACTCCGGCAGATATATCAGTTTTATTGATTTATATGGAGCAAAAAAAGTATAAAAAATAGAGTTAGAAAAATGTTTCACGTGAAACATTTGCTAGTAAAAAATAATGCTATAGAGAATATTTATATTTTTTGAAATTGGGAGGGGGACGCCGAAAGCCCAAGGGAGTGCTATTCCGGGCCCGCTTGCGCTTAGCAT
>CAJUGZ010000046.1 GCA_910585855.1 uncultured Lachnospiraceae bacterium
CCTGCTTCTATGCAGGGTGTGAAAAAAAAGGGGCGTGTTTAGCCCGGATGATAGGGAAGGGAATGTTTTATAACAGATAAAATCCTTCCTTACACCCATTCCGTTTCAGCTGTAATAAGGGCGAATTGCGCCCCGGTCTGTCTGGTTGGATACATGAAAAGGCAGAAGTCTTAGAACTTCTTACTTTTTGGAAATCGGAACAGCAGGATGCCCATCGTTTTCGAATCTGGCGTCCCCCCCAATTCAAAAAAACTACAGGACATCATTCCTGCCCTGTAGTTTTTCTATTTTATCCTACTGAATCCAAGCCCCGTCTGCATCCACTGCATAACCATCCGGTGTTGTAGTATTCATCAGACAATCTCCATTTGTCCGATCCATATAGTACCACTTACCTCTAATCTGCTGCCATCCGGTCTTCATATCACCATTTACAGCATCCATATAATACCACTTATTATTGATAAGCTGCCAATCTGACTTCATATCGCCATTTATGGTATCCATAAAGTACCACTTATTGTTTACTAACTTCCATCCAGTCTGCATATCGCCGTTCTTTCCGTCCATATAATACCACTTACCAGAAATAGGAGATTTCAGCCATCCTGTTTCCATCTTTTTCGAAGTATTATTCAGATAATACCACTTGCCGCCAAGTGCTTTCCATCCGCTTGCTGCCTTATTATCTGCATCAAAGTAATACCAATCTTTTCCGCATAACTGCCATTCATTCTTCGCCAGTGTTCCGTCATTTTTACTAAATACCACATCATTTTCTTTGGAAACAATGCAGATTCCACTTGTTGTTTTTTCTACCTTCTGTACTTGAGAAGCACTGCCAAATACCTGACTTGCAACATTAGAAACCTCTGCTGCCTCTGCACTATTTAATGTTTCTCTATTTTCATAAGCAGAAGAACTACTTGTACTTGAACTACTAGAGCTTCCTGAACTGCTGTCATCATCATCGTCATCATCACTGCTAGAAGAAGGTTTGCGATACTTTAAGAAATCTCCTAAATCAATCGCACCATTTTCTGTTCTCTTTACACTTGCAATACCACCATTGATATAATCTGCCATACCTGCTACACTATAGAAACTCTCTGCTGTTAAAGCTTCTCCTCTACTATTGGAAGAAACACCAGTCTTTGCATCATAGAAATAATTCGATGTACTTCTTACACTATCAATACAAACAGCAGTTGCTTCTGATTCGGTTGCACTCAGCAAGCCATCCAATTCCTGATAACTGTCATCTGCAAAAGACTTAAACTCTTTTACTGTAAACTGTGGTGTTACACCAGTATAAACATGAAGTTCCAAATTCGAACCGCCGTTATTAAATCCAGTACAATTTACATAAGTTCCAAGTGGATCACTGTTATTGGTAAATCCATTTGCTGCATTTCCAAAAGAGTAACTGTTATATACTGCATGAGCTACCGGAATACCGCTTCCGCCCATCTTAAAGCCATTGCCGTCACCCTTTGTTTTCTCGATTTTGCCCGTTTCCATATCATAAGCAAAACCATTTGCATAGCATAAACTGTCATAAATCTCAATTTCACCGATCGGTCCGGTACTTCCCTTTGCAAAAAGATCCCATCCGTCATCGGCATTATAAGCTGCTACACAGTACTTAAATACATTTCCTACTCCACAGGTCAGCTTCGCTGCAAAACCATCTGCATTATTATCGGAAGCATCTCTGTTATTATAAGCATTACAGCTAATAATCTGGTTATAGGACGGCCATTCTTCAATCGTATTTGCAGAATTGGTTCTGCTGATAGAAAGCCCGGAATTTGTATGTCCTGCAAAATCACAATTTTCTAAAATATTGTGATTTCCGCCAACCCGAACACCGCCGCCGTTTAAGAACTTAATACCAGATACATACCAGTAATCACCTGAAAAATCAAAAGTATTGCCTGTTGCTTTACCATTAGAAGGATCTGCAAAATCAATAATAACATCTCCTGTATTATCCGGGCAAGCCATTAACATCTTATTCTTTTCTTCTGTACCATCATTGCCATGCCATACTCCAGTAGATCTGCTTAACTGATAAGTGCCCTCTAACAGATAAACCGCCTGTCCTGCCTGACAATAAGTAATTGCTGTCTGAATATCTAATGGACTTTCCTTTGTACCCTTTCCGTCTGCTGTTCCGTCTGCCGAAGCATAAATTACAGATTCTGGTTCATAAATTTTTCTTGTTACAGTTACATTTGCAACAACTGCTTTATCAGAAGTAATATTCTGTGTTCCATCTGGTTCAAAATAGAGCTGGAATTTATTCTCTCCCATTGTCAAAGCAACAGGGAACGTATAATTTCCTGCCTCTACTGCCTTCTGAGGCACAATTTCTTTTCCATTCTGATTAACAGTTAAAAGTCCCTTTGTATTTACTTTTACTACCAATTCATAGTTCTCATCCGATGTTTCATCTAAAGACTGCATTGAAACAGATGGTGAAATTGGTTTTTCCGGTGCAAAAGTCTGTGGTGCATCTGCTGCACAAGCTGTTACCTTCATCTGAATATCAGAAGAATTAATCTCAATCTTTGCACCTCTTGCTGCCATAAATCCAAGGTACATTGCTTCTTCTTCTATTGCAGAAAATGTATTAGAAGGCAAATACCAAATCTGTGTTCCGTCCATCTTATCTACAACTTCTCCAGCCTCATCTGTCATAGTTGCATAGATACCGGAATTATCTTTCTTTAATGTAAGGATAAATGTTTTCGGTGCATCTTCCTTTACCTGATAGTTTAAATTGCCCGACTTTCCATACATTGTATAATTTACTCTTCCGTTTGTATCATCCTGTCCTAAAATTCCATAACGTCCAAAAATATTATATCTGCCATAATATCCGCCAACCGACATTGCATTGGAATAATAAATAGAAGAATCTCCATCAGAGCCAATCGAATCTCTTACCATAATGCCAAAACCTTCCTGATTGTCAGGAGAAGTTTTTGTAATAAAGTAATCTACTGTAACTTTTGCTGTAATCTCAAAATTATCTTTTCTTGGATCTAAAATAGTATAGTAGTAAGAAATACCATCCTGTCCATCGTCTGTTACCTTACCTTTACCCCCTGCTAACTCAACTGTAATTGTCTTTGTTCCATCCGCATTATCCACTATTACTGGTTTCGTTCCGCCTGAAGTAGACTGCCCAAATAAAATACTATTCCACTCTAAATCCTCATACTGAAATGTCACCTTATCACGAACAGCCGCAATAAAACTTGTTTCCAACGACTGACCATCTACTGTTGCACTGACCTTAATTGTATACTCACCAACTGTATCTTTATCAAATGCAGAAGCATCTACCGTAAATGCACCTTCTGCCAGTTCGGTTTCTTCTTTACTGTCATAAACCGCATTTACTTTCAATCCCGCAGAAGAAAACTCCGTTCCCTTTTCAAATGTAGTTACTGTTGGATAAGCAGCAATTTCCAAACCTGTTACACTTCGTTCTACTACCTTAAGCGTATAAGTCGTTTCCTGTCCTCCAAAAGAAACCTTATAAGCATAATCGCCGACCTTTGTAATATCCAATGCCTCAGAAACTGGTGTTACTTCAAAACCAGAAGTCAAAATTTTGCTGTTTCCATTGTCATAAGTAGCTGTAATCTGCAGTCCCGCTTTATAAGCATCTTCTGCAACTTCTACATCCTTATAGAAAGTCGTTTGATTCGGACCACTTGTAACAGCAATCTCAGTTACTTTTGCACTAGATATTGTTACTGGAATTTCAACACTTTTCGCAACATCTCCATGCGTATGTGTTACTATAATCTTTGTATCTCCGGCAGCACTAGAATCAAAAGTAATCACTGTTTCTGGATCTTCTTCTGCAATTAAATCCTGCAGCTTCTTTGTCATACCACTATTATAAGTTACTGTTGCATCAAATCCTGCCCAATCAATGACAGTATCACCGATTGCATACTCTGTTTTCACCGGAAGATAATGCACGGTAATATCCTCTACCACTTCTGTAATTACTGTAATCGGAATAGAAATAGATTCTCCAAAATAATTTAATTCAATTGTTCCGTTTTCTGTTTCCTCTGAAAAATCAAAATCCTCAATACGGCACTCATCTGCAGTAATAGTTACTTCTTTGCCGTCTACTGTTCCTTTTACAGAAAATCCTGTTAAATCAATATCTTCATATGTATTACCCTTTATATATTGTGTTTTATCAGGGGCTTTTAATGTATCAGAATTTATTGTAATAGCCGATCCACTAGCTACTGTATTTAATACTGTATTGCTATAAGTAGCTCCAGCATCACGAGATGTAAATAAGCCAATATACATCATATCTTCTGAAATAATATCTGATACAGATGGATTATAGTTTTCACCTACTAATGCGCCATTCATCCACAGATAAAGTCTATCACCCACTTTTTGTATACATAAATCATATGTACTGCCTATAGCAATCTTTACATCTTTATTCGCTGAAATATAACTAAAATCTGTTTTTTCATTTCCTGTACGATAGCTACCTGCATTATTCTTATTTCCAATTCCGCCAACTGTAGTACTATTTAATGGATCAACATCTGTCTTATCACCATGTGTTCCTACTTTTGCCCGAAGCATTAAACCAAAACCAACTTGATTATTTCCTGTATCTAATGAATTAACAGTTGCATTTGTTTTTATAATAAAATCATTTTCTTTTGCTAATTCATAATACAAATAATTAATTCCTTCTTGATTACTAGCGATTTTTCCAGACTTACCACTAGATGTTAATGTTAGCTTTCCTTTTCCATCATCCTTAATGGTATTGTTATCTGTACTTACACTATTACCAAACACACTCCAAGTCCAACCTGCCCAATCGCCACTTGCAACTTCTTCCCCCCCTACAAAGTCAGTAGCTGCATACACAACACTTCCTGCCATATTTCCCGGCAAGACTCCAACTACCATAAGGAGAGCCATGACAAATGCCAAAAGTTTCTTCCATTCTCTCTTCATAATATACCTCTCTTCCTTTCTAGCCTAACAGACATTCCGGTTCTGTCTGCTGTACAAAAAATGCCCTTTGTTACGGAACAAAACAAAAGTTCGCATTTGTTATTATCCTATCACGTTCTTTTCACAAAGTCAATATTGTTTTTGGTGGTTTTGTATATTATTATTTAAAACAAAAAAATATATTTGTGCATATTATATTACATATCACTTATATTCTATCTAAAAACCACATCTACTCATTAAAAAAACATAAAATCATCCAAAACAAAACCGCTCTCCTATACATCAATACCATAAATACAAAAAAGCCAAAAACAACAAAATGCTTTTTTGGCAATCTGCTCTTTCTGACTTTCCCCTTCTAAAAAATCTTCTTTATTGCATCCGCTACCTGAGAAATCGTATCCACCGACAACTTTGCCTTTACTCCATTAATCACCTGCTCAATCACTTCATCCGGCAAATCAATTCCAAGTACATTCTCTACTGCCTTTATCGGCTCTTTTTCAAATTGTTCCTTAAAAGAATCATCCTTTTTTACCTTTTCTAAAATCTTGCCAATCTGCTCTTTTATATCCATTTTTTCTTCTCCCTTATTCAATAAAACTAAAATACGATACTATTCTATCACAGCTCTATCCATTTTACCACCACTATTTTCACTTAGTACTTTCTCAAAAGGAGGACGCAGGAATCGAAAGAAAAGTCTATTCCGGGTTCGCTACGAGAAAATGCTAAGCGAAAGCGGGCTCGGAGTAGACCTCCCTTCGAATTCCGACATTCCCCCCTCCTACGAAACAAGATAATACCCCAATTTAATCTCTTTTAAGTCCGTTTCCCCCTGACGCAGCACCTCCATCAGCATCTGCACCGCCATCTCCCCACTTTTCTCATAAGAATAATGCACCGTCACCAAAGGAGGTGTTGTCACCCGAGCCATCTCAGAATCCCCCTGTCCAGCCACTAAAATCTGCTCTGGAACTGCAATCCCATGCTCCCTCAAATACTGCATCACTCCCGCCGCCATAGTATCAGTAGCACATACAATCCCATCCAATCCCTCATACTGTTTCAGCAACTCCCCCGCCTTTTCATACCCAGAAGCCACTGTAAAAGCAGCCACTACCATATTTTCCGCCAATTCATCCAGTCCCATATCACACACCGCCTGTCGAAATCCACGATAGCGTTCTGCTCCCACCGCCGTATCCTGCAAAATCGCTCCAATATACCCCAGCCGCCGCCGCCCCTTCTCTAAAAGCAGTTTTGTCAATTCATAAGAGGCCTGATAATCATCATGATAAATACAACAATACCCACTAAGCCTCTGTCCGACAATTACAACCGGAACAGTAAGTTCTTTTAAAATCCGCTTATGTTCCGCCATAAATACAGTAGCTACCAAAATAACTCCATCCACCTGCTTTTCACTAAACGTCATCAAATATTCCAATTCTTTCTTAGGGTTATTCTGCGTCACTGCCAAAAGCATCTGATACCCATTTGCATTTAATACAGAAAGAATCCCCTCTACCACTCTTCCAATCGACGCAGAAGCTATCTTTGGCACAATCACTCCAATCATCTTTGTTTTCTTTGTCCGCAATGTCTGTGCCTGAACAGAAGGGCGATACCCCGTTTCCTCCACTACTTTTCGAATTGCTTCCCGCTTTTCCTCTGAAATATATCCCTGATTAAAATAACGAGAAACCGCTGCACTAGAAACACCAGCCAGCTTTGCAATTTCCGATATATTCATTTCTCCCACTTCTTCCTGTAATCCATCCTAAAATACTTCTCTCTTTTTAATCTACACTCTTTTTCTTTAAATAATAAAATCCATAAGCCGGTATATCCACTCCAGAAGCTTTCATCTCTCTTTTTGAAATCAAATCGATATATTCCCCGTCTGTTTCATTAATCCATGCCGTTTTATCCGTTTCACTAAAATTAAAAATCCCAATCAATTTTTCGCCTTCCCAATACCGTCCAATACAAAGTATAGAAGCATCCCAAGTTTCGATTGTCCAAGTATCCGCATAAGATACAAATACCTTTTCCGACTTTCGAATCTCTTCTAACTGTTTCAGTCCCAAAAACAGTTTTCCCTCCACCGTCTTTAAATCAGAACTGTTTTTTGCAAGCTCCCAATTCATCGCTCCTCGATGAATATAACGAGAATCTGCTGCCTTGTTTGGATTTTCTTTATAAGTATAATCATTTACCTGTCCAATCTCATCCCCACTATACAATACAGGAATTCCAGACTGCATAAACATATAGGCATGAAGCATTATATCAAAACGAATCGCTTTCTCCATTGCCGCATCATTCTGTTCAAACCCTGCCTTCTCTATCCCGCACATAGAAGCGGTTGTTCCGCAGAATCTTGCATCCCCTGTCACCGGATCAGAATTATAAAGTTCTCCACGACTGTTGCTCTCCCCTGCATACCCTTGGAAATAATCATTTAAATACTTTTTATGTGCCCGTTCCTCTATCCCTTCCATCTTCAAAGTCTGATAATCCAATCCCCATCCAATATCATCATGACAGCGAAGATAATTTAAAAATACATACTCTTTTGGCAAAGCATTAACAATATCAAGCTGTTTCTTTAACAGCCGCACATCTCTGGTCGCTACTGTATGCCAAGTGGTTGCCATAGTGGTTACATTATAGAGCATATGACACTCCGGCTTTTCCACCGTTCCAAAATAAGGCACTACCTTTTCCGGCTCCATTACAACTTCTCCTAATAAAAGCACACTTGGACAAACAATTTCACTGATAATACGCATCATTCTTACAATTGTATGAACCTGCGGCAGATTTCGGCAAGGCGTATTTAATTCCTTCCAAATATAAGGAACCGCATCAATCCGAATAATATCAATTCCCCGATTTGCCAAATAGAGAAAATTATAAAGCATCTCATTAAATACCCTTGGATTCTTATAATTTAAATCCCACTGATAAGGATAAAATGTTGTCATAACAAAATGCTTTGCATCCTCAATCCAAGTAAAATTTCCGGGAGCTGTAGTAGGAAAAACCTGCGGCACTGTTTTCTCATAAAGAGAAGGAATATACGAATTATCAAAGAAAAAATATCGGCTCATATATTCCCCTTCCCCTTTACGTGCCCTCTGTGCCCACTCATGATCCTCTGAAGTATGATTCATCACAAAATCCATACATACATTAATTCCTTTTTTATGACAAGCTGCCGTCAAACTTTCCAGATCCTCCATTGTCCCCAATTTCTCCTGAACCTTACGAAAATCCGAAACCGCATACCCACCGTCCGAACGTCCCTCCGGCGTTTCCAAAAACGGCATCAAATGAATATAATTCACGCTGCACTGCTCAATATAACCTAACTTCTCCTCTACACCCTTTAAATTCTTTGCAAAGTTATCAATATAAAACATCATACCCAGCAGATCATTTTGCTTATACCAATCCGAACAAGCCTCACGCTGAAAATCCAAATCCTTCAATTCCCGATTTCTTTCCAAATAAAACTGCTTCATCTTATCACATAATTCCGAAAACATCGAACCATTTTGATACAATTCCATATAAAGCCAGCGAAGTTCGTCATGATACTTCTCAAAACGTCTTTGATAAATCTCCTCTTCCCCAGTTATCATAACTTCTTTCTGCTTTTTTGCTTTCTCCATTTTATTCTCTACCATTCTGCTTTCTTTCGCCATTTTTTTCTACTCTCCCTTTCCTTTTCTGCCATACTTCATCACCCAAAATACAATCTTCCACTTCATTCCTGAAACACACCCAAAATTGAATTTATAATCTTTTCCGTCTGGAGTACACAGCCGAAAGCCAATTAAGTCCTCTCAACCAATTACTCTATAGTAAACAACTTTTCCATCTGCTCCGTCTTTCCGCTTTTTACCACCCGAAATTCAGGATAATCTTCACTATTCGTCAAAAGTACGGCTGTTGTAGTACTATATCCGGCTTTCCTAATCTTCTCTATATCAAACCGTATCAGTTTCTGTCCTGCCTTTACTTTATCCCCTTCTGCAACCAATAGTTCAAATCCATCTCCCTTCATATTTACAGTATCAATTCCAACATGAATCAGTACTTCCATCCCATTTGGTCCGGTAATTCCGACCGCATGGCGTGTATCTGTTACAGAAGAAATCTCCCCGTCAAATGGTGCTACTACTTCTCCCGTTTCCGGCTCAATTCCAACCCCATCCCCCAATACACCAGAAGCAAATGTTTCATCAGGAATCGCTTCCCGCAAAATTACATTTCCTTTCACCGGAGCAAAAAGAATCGCCTCTTTTGTTTCTGTCTGAGCAGGATGTTCTAAATCTTTTATTATCTCTGTTACTGTTCCTTTCTTCTGTTCCTCTTCCTGCACTTCTTCTTTCCAAAGTATCCAAGTAAGTGCAAAAGAAACTACAAAAGAAACAGCTAAAACAATCGCATACTGCCAAGTATAATCCAATGTAATTAAAAATCCCGGTATTCCCGTTACTCCATAAGAAGTGGCTCCGATATGAAAAATCGAACCCAGCAGTGCTCCTGCTGCCCCGCCTGCCATTCCATAGAGAAGCGGTTTTCCAAATCTTAAATTCACACCAAAAATAGCCGGTTCAGTAATTCCCAATGCTGCAGAAAGGGAAGATGGTATCGCCACTGATTTTGTTTTTACATTTTTTGACTTCAGCCCAACTGCCAGACAAGCTGCACCCTGTGCAAAATTCGCTGCAGAAGCAATTGGCATCCAGATATTTAAACCACCGACTGCAGACAGCATCCCCGCTTCAATTACATTATACATATGATGAATTCCACAAACTACAGTAAACGGATACAAAGCTCCCATAATCATTGCACCAATTCCATGCCCTACTGTAATAATCCATCCGGCAAAATCCAATACATAACTCTCTGCTGTAGAAAAAACAGGTCCGATTGCTCCTAAAGTCAAAAATGCAGTAATCAATACCGTACAAAGTGGTGTAACAAATAAATCAATCATTTCCGGCACATGTTTATGCATCCATTTTTCAATTTTACACATCAGCCAAACAGCAATTACAACTGGAATTACATGCCCCTGATAGCCAACCTGACGAATCGGCAAACCAAACAGCCGCCACACCGGAATATCTGCCGCATCCATAGACCCAACCGACCAAGCATTGATTAAATTTGGATGTATCATAATCATACCGATTACAGCCCCAAGAAAAATATTTCCGCCAAACACTCTTGTAGCTGATACAGCAATCAATATCGGAAGAAATGTAAATGCTGTATTTGCCATTAAATCCAATATCCCATACCAATCACTTCCTGCAAAAGCCGGAAGCGCTTTTCCCAATGCCTCTACCAATCCCATCATCAGACCAGAAGCCACAATCGCCGGAAGAATCGGAACAAAAACATCTCCCAATGCCTTTATCATTCGTTTTAAGATCGGCTGCTGCGCCGCTGCCGCTGCTTTTACTTCCTCTTTTGTAGCCGCTGTCATACCGCTTACTTTTAAAAACTCTTCATATACTTTATTTACTGTACCTGTTCCAATAATCAACTGAAGCTGTCCATTATTACTAAATACGCCCTTTACTCCGTCAATATTCTCCAGCTTTTTCATATCAATCTTACTATTATCTACTGTTACTAATCGAAGCCGGGTTGCACAATGTGCCGCACTTACCAAATTGCTTCTTCCGCCCAGAGTATCATAAATCTCTTTTGCGCATTTTCCATAGTCCATAGCCATATCGATTCTCCTCTTTTCTATTTCTCCATGAAATCGATTACGCTATACACTGAACTGAATATATCATCTCTCTTTTTATCTGTAAATTGACAAAAATTCCAAATATCATCCAATATTTTTGTGCATAATTGTAATCGTTTTCATATCAATTTCTATTTTTTCTATTCCCTCTTCTCTGTCATAATAAAATCCTTTTCCACTATCTCTCTTTTATCTAAACTATATCAAATGATACTTTAAAAATGCATACCGAATACCTCCCTCTCGAACAGAAGGGCAGACATCATCTGCTAATTTCTTTAATTCCTCGCTCCCATTCCTCATACAAATACTAAGCCCTGCCATCTCTAACATTTCTCTATCATTCATACTATCCCCGATTGCCACAGAATCCTGAATCGGAATCCGAAGATATTCACAAACCCGCTCCACTGCTTTCCCCTTATTAAACTTCTTATTTACAATTTCACCATTCAAAAACCCATGTTTATATTCATCCTGAATACAAAATTCAAAATCAGAAGACAACTCTTTCCTTGGACGATCTAGCCGCTCCAAAGAAGGACTCATAATTACTATCTTATAAACCGGCTGCCCCTTATACTCTTTCATCGGAAGAATATGCAGCGACTGTTCAATCTGCTCTCTCCAGCGCAGCAGTTCACTATTGCTTCCCTCCAAGGCATGTTCCCGCAAAAACTCCTTAAACCCTTCATCCGTATAAGAACCGTCCAAACACTCCACCGTCCGAAAAACACCGTTTTCCTGCAAAATATCCATTGCTGTCCGTCTTTGCTTTTCCGTCATCGGACAATCATAAATCACCTTCTCCTGACACTTAATATAACCCCCAGAACTTGCTACAACTCCGTCAAATGGATACTTTAAAAGTGGTGCAAGCATATCATAATTCCTTCCGGTACAGAGAAAAACATAGTGTCCGTTCTTTCTTGCCTGCCGAATTGCCGTTACCGCAGTTTCTGGTGGCTCATTGCTCCCCGGCTCTGTCAAAGTTCCGTCAATATCCAAAAAAACAATTTTCCGATCCATTACTATCCTCCTTTACAAATTTTATAACCTGTTCGAAATTCTGAAACCGAATACACATCTGCTGCACAAAATACTTCTCTTTTATCCTATAATCATTTTTCTTTTCTATCGTTTTATATGTAATCGTTTTCACTTATGTAATAAGAATACCCTATCCTATATTATTTGTAAATAGGCATTTTCCATAATTTTCAAATACTATTTTTATTAGTTTTGCTGAAAACGATTTCATAATAGAGGACGCTGAAATTGGAAAGAAGGTCTATTCCGAGCCCGCTTGCGCTTAGCATTTCCTATTTTCATATCGAACACTAAGACGCTAAAACACAGCAATACAGCGTCTAAGTGCCAACGGGAAATGATGACCTTTCATAGACCTTCCTTCCAATTTCAGCTGTGGTTACCAGCCGGAAAATAACATTATTTTATATTCCGATTACTCCTTCAACATCGTTGTATACTTAGCCTTTTCTTCTTCTGGTATCTTCAGAGCCTCCATTGCCTGCTCAGTTGTCATCTTCAAAGTTTCCATCAGATTTCGAATGGCATTTAATGTTGCTGTTTCCAAACCCTGTTCCAAGCCACGCATCAAACCTTGTTCCAAGCCACGTGCCATTCCTCTCTCCTCTACCCCTTTGCTCAAGTTACACATAACCGATACCTCGCTTTCCAATGTTTTTGTCATTGCAATATCAAAATCGTTCTGCAAAATTTTTTTCTTCTCTCCTGCTTCTTTTTCTGAAGAAAATAATACACCAAGTAGTTTCAATATCCCTGTATAATTATCATCTTCTGCATGGCCCAAACCGATCATAATTACCGTCAATAGATCATAGTTCTTTTTCTGTTCCGATACCTGACCTACCAAATTTTCTTCCTGAATACAATATCTTGTAATTGTATTCTCTCTTTTTTTCGGTGGATTCGAACAGATCCATATAGAATATACCTTTTTTATTTTTTCATAGTGGGTTTCTGTAAATTCTGATCCATATTGTGAGGAGATCATCCGACTGCAATAATAGAACGCTCTCTTGGTAAGTGGATACCCTGGATAAAAATCATTTTGTGCTTCTATATTAATGATCAGCCGTATGGTTTCTTCTGTTCCCGGAACGATTGTCAGAAAACGGATATCATAGGTAATTGTTCCTTCCTGTATAGTACTGTCTTCGGTTTTTACTCCCCGAATTTGCTCACTGCTGTTATTTTCATCCGGGTTGACAGCGGCTTCTGCGATTTGAGGATTTCCCTCTATATATAGTTCTGCTATCTCATTGACACTAAATTCTTTATATTCTTCCAAACAACTTTTCATAATCCACGCAAGAATAATCTTATTCGCCAGAAGCCGCTTACATGCAGCATCATAAGCGGCTTTTTCACCTGCTGCTGTAATATTCTTTGCCAGTATATTTTCCATTTCCATCAAATAAGTTCCTCCCTTTTCTCTCTATTTTAACACATGTACAACATGAGTCAACAAAAATAAGACACTTAATAGGATAAACTTACAAACTAAACCCTGAGCCTCCGGCGGATGCGCAAAAAATAGGAGAGGAAAATAGGATACTACCAGAAAAGATTTTCTTTCATCGAACACCAGAAGCGTTTGCTAAAAAATGTGATTCTTTTTTTGTTCCGGGGTCAAGAAACAGCCAGATTCGAAAATGGTAAGCAGCCTGCAGTGACTTTGGAAAAAAGTTAGAAGTCTTAGAACTTCTTACTTTTTGGAAACCGGAACAGCAGGCTGCCCACCGTTTTCAAATCTGGCGTCCTCTTAGCATCGATCTACTCCCGCTCTACAATTTGATCAATTAACCCATACTCTAATGCCTCTTTCGCCGACATATAATAATCCCGCTCTGTATCTACCGCCACTTGCTCCAAACTTTTTCCTGTATTCTCCGCCAAAATTTGATTCAATCTCTGTTTATTTCGCTGAATCTGATCCACTGCAATCTGAAGATCCGTAGCCTGTCCCTGAATCCCGTTTCCATGTACAGCAACCTGATGAATCATAACCTGCGCATTGGGCAGAGCCAGTCGTTTCCCTTTTGTACCACCTGCCAATAAAAAAGCTCCAAAACTGGCCGCCAATCCAATACAAATAGTAGAAACATCACACCGAATATACCGCATGGTATCATAAATAGCCAACCCCGCTGTTACAGAACCTCCGGGACTATTGATATATAAAAAAATCTCTTTCTCTGGATTCTGCGCCTCCAAAAAAAGCATCTGTGCCACCACTAAATTGGCAGATACATCACTAACTTCTTCCCCCAAAAAAATAATCCGATCCGAAAGCAGCCTAGAATAAATATCATAACTGCGCTCTCCAAAGCTGGTCTGCTCTACCACATAAGGAATCATACTCATGCCGCCAGTTCTCCTTTCTTTCGCATCTCCCATCTGCCTTTTTCCATTTGGCTTTTCATCAGCCTCTGCTGTATCGGATAAAATAATCGTTTTTTCCGATACACCTGCGGTGTACAAAGATAAACCCGATGAAATGCCTGTGTAAACGCCTGCTGTGAATGATAATTAATTTCATAAGCAATCTCTACAATCGGCAAATCCGTTTCCACCAACAGACGAGCCGCTTCTGTCAGCCTTCTATTCTGTATATATTTATAGATAGTTTTTCCTGTATATTCCCGAAAAGCCCGTGCAATATAAAATCTAGAATAATTTAACTCTTTCGCAATCGTTTCAATCTCCAATTCTTCAAAAAGATGTGCTTCAATATATGCCGCTGCCAACTTTGCTACCGATTTCTGACTCATAGAAAATCTCCTTTCCTTTTTCCTTTTACAGAAATCATTATAGCAAATCTGTATGCTTCTGTCTTAATAAAAACTGCCCTTTTCTATCCCCATCCTTCCAATCTATAATATCCAATCAAATCAATCTCCTCACTATCTAAATCAATTCGATAAATCGGCATCCATGTCACCCCAAACACTGAAACAATTAATTCTTTTTCTGTAACATCCTGAATAATAAAAGATATATAACTATTTGTAGAAGAATAATAAGTGACAAAATCTTCTAGTACATCTCTCCCTGCTCTTGGCAAATGATATTCAAATAAAATCTTTGCATCTGTTCCGTCTGTATTTATTTGATATAACTTTAAGCCTGTCCTATCATCGCCTTGTCTGATCTCCCCTTCCTCGTTATAATAATAAACAGGTAAAATTACAGGAACAAAATAATAAATCTTCTCTTTATATAAAACAGTTTCCATTATTGGAACATCACTCTCTGCCAATACCGATAAACACAAATTCCTCCATTGATAATAAAACAAATAATATTTTCGCTCGCCGCCCTTAAGATTTTCTCTTACACAATAACATATTCCCTCTTCATTACAACTCGTAATTCCTGTTTCAGAAGGAAGTGGCAGCTCATTTTCATCTAACTCAATATCAATTCCTTCTTTTATTACAGTTGATTTCACAGGATACTCCCATACTCTCCATAACGAACGCTTTTCCCTCATTCCTGCCTGAGAAAGAGTAGGTGCTTCATCCAACTCAATCGAATACACCAAATACCAGCTTCCATCTATCTCCTCGTACTGTCCTTTTTCAAACTTCTCCTGCAAAGCCTCCTCTGCCTCTCCTACTGTTCCGCAATATTCCTTTCGTATTCCTATTCCTGTTTCATAATTATCAAACTGATAAGAAGACATCTTTATCTTGCTATAAATCCGTTCTGCCATTGTCAAATACCAAGTCCCATCTTTATAAGTATAAGTAAATTTCTCTTTCCATATCTGCGTTGCGGCTGTCCCTCCTTCTATATCAGTTGTAAAAGAAACACCATCTGCTGTAATAGGATAATAAATAACCCCAGACATAGCCGCTTCACTCCAAGTCGTAATCAAATTTACATCTTGAAAATCTAATCGATAGCCATCTCCTTCACTTGCAACTGCAAATAAAATATAAGGAAAAAACGGGGATTCATAATCATAAGTATATAAATCATAATTTGGAATATGTTTCATAATTCCCACAAAATCTTCCACTCCATCCTGATTAAAATCCAAAGAAGCCTGATTAAAAAGTTCCCAATTCTCTGGAATAAAATCTGATAACTGTTTTCCTTTTAAAGGAATTTCTGGTCTGGTTGCATGAATATCTTCATATCTTATTTCTTCCTCTTCTGTTTTTTCCTCCGTTTCCTCCCATATCTTATCTGGCTGTTTTATTTCTTCTTGTATTCCTAATCGTTCATGTGCTGTATATTCATCTTTTACAAATGGCAATTTGGATATCTTAAGCCATTCCCCATTATACTTTACTAATACACTATTTTCCGCTACAAATCCTATTAAAAGTATTTTCTCTTTCAATTCTTTTTGTATCTCCAATCGTTCATGTGCTGTATATTCATCTTTTATAAATGGCAGGTTGGATATCCATTCTTCATTATATTTTACCAATGTACTGTCTTCCACTACAAACCCCATTAAAAATATTTGGGCTATCTCTTCGGCTATCCCTTCGGCTATCTCTTCTAATAATTCATGCGTCCACTCCTTCATATACATAATTCTTTTTTCCTCTTTTATTTTCTCTGCCTTCCATATCTGAAATTCTTTTACTAACATGATACTGCATCCCACTAATACACACAAAAAAAGTAATATCCATATAAAACCTGCCTTAATTTTTCTTTTTTTCATATTCCACATCCTTAAAATTTATTATCTGTTATATACACTACACTTATCAATCCTATTATAAAATATATAAATTATTTCCTAATTAAATTGTGATATAAAAATTGCCATTGCTATTACCTCCCCTTTCTCATCCAGCCACACATACTGCTCCCTGTGACTCTGTCAGTCCATATATCCCAACTAGTGCATTTTCCTATACAATTCCGGCAGATAATTCCTGTCAAACATTTCCTGTTTCGTTCCGTTCTATTCTTTTCTATTCCTTCTTATCAGAAAATTGTTTTCTCACAGGCAATAATCGTAAGATCAGTTCCTCCGTTTTCTCTATCACAGGATCAAAAAAATATACCCTTCTTCACTACCATCCAGAAATCCCTGCAGTTCAAAAAACAAATAAAAATGATACATCTGCCTTACTTTCCACAAAACGAAATCCCACTGCAAGAAACACCTTTTGTTCTTTTCTCTGTCATTTAGCAGAACTTCTTTACAACTACTCTGTTTCTGCGAGAAAATAATTTACTATGATGAACTCCAATGATCTTTATAAAATGAATAATTCATTTCAATATTCTACAGTTTATTTTTATACATGTCAAGAACTATATTTTCAACCCATTCACATATAAGTTACTTTTTAGAAAAACTTTAATTAGGCTTTTGGAATTTAAGAGGACGCTAGATTCGAAAACAATAGACAGTCTGCTGTTCCGCTCTCCAAAAAGCAAGAAGTTCTAAAACTTCTGCCTTTTCCTTTCTCTAACCAGACAGACCGGGGTGAATTCGCCCTCACTGCAGCCGAAACGAAGTTAGTGTAAGGGGAGATTTTATCAACCACAAGACAGCCTCCTTTTTATTACACTAAACACACCCCTTTTTTTCACACCCTGCATGGAAGCAGGATGTGAAAAAAATCTTAGGTTTTCGAGCAGAAATCTAAGAACTTCTAACTTTTTTCCAAAGTCACTGCAGGCTGTCTATTGCTTTCGAATCTGGCTGTTTTTTGATGCCGAAACAAAAAAAATTGTATTTAAATTTTTCTAAAAATCTACTCTATAATTGGTGGGCATTGAACGCCAATATTCTATAATCCGCTCATTTATAATCAAAAATATTAAATTTTACATCTATACTTTGACGAATAAACCAAGTAAAAAGTTTTGTCATATCTGGTCCTTGAACAGGTTCTCGAAACTCTCCTCTCATTCTCTCAGGATGCCACTCCACACCATAAATCGGAAGCTCCTTATGCTCAAAAGCCTCTATCACCCCATCCTCCGACCAGGCAGTTGCATAAAGTTCTTCTGCTAACCTGTCAATCTTATCATTATGTCGGCTATTTACCCAAAATACCTCCCCAAACAAAGCAGACAAAACCGATTCTTTCTCTGTCCGAACCCGATGCGGATAAAGCATATGTTCTACTCCTGTACGAAACCTAAAATCTCCTTCCAAAGTTCCGCCAAGATAATAATTGATCATCTGATGTCCCAGACAAATCCCCAATATTGGTTTCTTTTTTTGATAATAACTCCAAAACAATGCCTGATCAAACTGCCTTCTCTTTGGCATTTCCTCTCTTTTCAGCCTTTCTCTCAACCCCTTTTTTGGTACAAAAGAAATACTCCCAGTCCATAAAAACGCATCCGAAAAACAGGCATATTCCTCTGCCATATGCTCCGCCAGCGGCATCAAAGGCACTCCGCCTGCCGCCGACACTGCACCAGAATAAGTCCGGTTTGCTATCCAAGCCGATCGTTGAAACTGCGAATCAAAAGCTGGTCCTCCATTTACCAAAATCAACGGTTTTTGCACCCTCTGCTCTTCTCTCTCTCCTTTCTTCTTTTCTTCTAACCCACTCCATTTCTTAAAAGCCTGAAATACTTCTATCTGTCTTTCATTCTCCCAATCCGGCTGTTCTGGATGCCACTGCACTCCAAGTATCGGCAAAGATTGATGAAAAACCGCTTCTATTGTCCCATCTTCCGCCTGATAGGCAGCAGAAAACCCCTTTCCAAGACACTCAATCCCCTGCCTGTGATAACTATTTACCCAAATCCGTTCCCCACAAACCTCCGACAAAAAATTACTCCCACTCGCCGAAACCAAATGCATCCTCGCTGACTCTTTCCTGTTCTTTTCCATTATCCTATCAGAAATCCAGTGATTTTGCCCCGTCTTCTTACAAACATCCCTGCACAATGTCCCCCCTAGTGCAACATTGACCACCTGAAGTCCACGTCCAATCGCCAAAATCGGCTTTTTTTCCTCTATAAATCTTCGGCACAAAGCAAAATCCAAAGCATCCCTCTCCTGACTAAGCCCCTCCATCTCCAAAGTATCCCGATAATATTCCCGATACCAACCGGGATGAATATCTGCCCCGCCAGTCAAACAAAGCAAATCCGCAAACTTCACATAATCCTCTACATTTCGAATATCATAAGCCAAAAAAGGAACGATTCCCAACCGTTCCAAACAAACCGCATAATCCTTATTAATCACATAGTGAAACCCGCCTATCCCGGCATCAAACCCATCTTCCCCCACCAGTAAAGCCACTGGCTTTTTATCCATTTCCCCTTGAAGTCCTATTATTTGATCTGTTGTCCTTTTCATAAAAAAAATTCCCTTTTCTTTTTATAAAAATATACGCATCTCCCCATCAATCCATACCAAACAAAAATTTCTTACTTCAATAATCTAATTTCTAAAAATCACCCCGGACGCAAGAGGCGGTTTGCTCCTGTCCTTTGCCTGCTCCGCTCCAAACGGTTAGAAAGTCTAGGGCTTCTGATTTCGATTCATCCAACCGAACGAACCGGGGCGCAATTCACCCTCATCACAGCCGAAACGAAACAGGTGTAAGGAAGGATTTTACCATCCATAAAACATCCTCTTCCCTTTTTTTTCGGACTAAACACGCCCCTTTTTTTGCATACCCTGCATAGAAG
>CAJUGZ010000047.1 GCA_910585855.1 uncultured Lachnospiraceae bacterium
AAAGAAAATCTTTTCCGGCAGCATCCTATCTCCAAAAGTCGAATGAAAGATAGAAATAGGATAAACTTACAAAGTTGCGAACGTGTGAAATCGTTGATTGGTATGTGATTTTCATTAGGAAGTTTTTCTTGACACGGGGGCAGTGCTATATAATTTGTTTATATATAAAGAAGCAGTAAAGTGATTATAAAAAAAGAAAGGGAAAACAGCTATGAGAAGAAAATTTGTGAAACAATAAAGGGGAATCGGACATGGAATCAGGTTTGTATTGATGGAAATTTTTATAATTTGGATGTAACTTGGGATGGATATATAGCAGATGATGGAATACAATATGTAGTATCTGATTATTTTTTGATTGATAGTAATAGATTTAATATTAATCACATTGCGAATTATGAGAGAGCGGATTTATATTGTCCTTCTGGCTATTCTATATATGTTTCTGAAATAAAGAATGAAGGTACTTATGTTGGATACCTTTATAATGGTTTGAAATCTGGACAGGGAACGATGTATTATACAAGTGGAGAGAAATATGAAGGTGAGTGGGTAAATGATAATCTAGAAGGAACGTATTATTGGGAAGATGGAGATTATTATAAGGGAAGATGGGTAAATGGCAAAAAGGATGGCTCTGTAACGATTTATTATAAGGATGGAACAATAGTATCAGAGATATGGAAGGATGGAGTAAAGATACAATAATTTGTTGCTTGTTACATAAGAGTCAGGGGTAATAGGATAAATTGAAGTTTGGAAAAAATACAACTGGATGGAATTTTCGTTCCGTTCCGTTGTTTTTGTTTTAAAATATATTAAACTATATTTTATAGATTGCATTTTCTAGTAGATTCGTGTATTCTTTTTATTAGAAAATATTGGTTTACAAGTTTTGAAAAATTAGGAAAAAGAGAGGAAAGGAAAATAAATATGAAAAAAGAAGAAAAAATTCAAGAAAAGAAATGGTGGAAAAATGCAGTGATATATCAGATTTATCCACGCAGTTTTTCTGACAGTAATGGAGATGGAATCGGAGATTTACAGGGGATTATTTCAAAGTTAGATTATTTAGAACAGCTTGGCATTGATGCTATTTGGCTGTCCCCGGTATGTCGTTCTCCGCAGGATGACAATGGATATGATATTTCAGATTATCAGGATATCGATCCGATATTTGGCAGTTTAAAAGATATGGAGGAACTGATTGCAAAGGCAAAAGAACATCGGATTCGTATTATTATGGATTTGGTATTAAATCATTCTTCTGATGAGCATTATTGGTTTCAGGAAGCGAAAAAAAGCAGAGAAAATCCATATCATGATTATTATATTTGGCGGGACGGGGTAAAAGGAACACCTCCTAATCAAATGAAAGCTGCTTTTGGTGGTTTGGCGTGGGAGTGGGTTTCGGAAGTAGAGCAATATTATTTTCATCAATTTTCAGTAAAACAACCAGATTTAAACTGGGAGAATCCCAAATTGCGGAAAGAAATCTATGATATGATAAATTGGTGGATTGAAAAAGGAGTAGGCGGCTTTCGTTTGGATGTCATCGATCAAATTGCGAAAGAACCTGATCGCCAGATTACAAGTAATGGACCAAGGCTTCATGAGTTTTTAAAGGAATTAAGTAAGGAAACGTTTCAAAAAGCAGATTTGGTGACGGTAGGGGAAGCATGGAGTGCTACCACAGAATTTGCCAAATTATACAGCAATCCAGATAACAGTGAGTTATCTATGGTATTTCAGTTTGAACATATTTGTTTAGATCAGGAAGAAGGAAAAGAAAAATGGGATTTATCCCCGCTGCCGTTTTTAAAGTTAAAAGAGGTTTTCTCCCGCTGGCAAAAGGAACTATATCAAAAAGGCTGGAACAGTTTATTTTGGAATAATCACGATTTGCCAAGAATTGTATCCCGCTGGGGAAACGATGAGGTTTATCGAGTGGAATCTGCTAAAATGCTGGCAATTCTTCTGCATGGGATGCAGGGAACGCCTTATATCTATCAAGGGGAAGAGTTGGGTATGACAAATGTTGCTTATCCAATCGAAGAGTATCAGGATATTGAAACAAAAAATCTATATCAGGAGCGTTTGGAAAAAGGATATCCAAAAGATGAAATTATGCGTTCGATTTATGCAAAAAGCAGGGACAATGCAAGAACGCCTATGCAGTGGAATAGTCAAAAAAATGCAGGTTTTACAGAGGGAACGCCATGGATAAAGGTAAATCCAAACTATTTAGAAATCAATGCACAAAGCCAAATAGAAGATGCAGATTCGATTTTTGCCTGCTATAAAAATTTGATTCGGCTGCGCAAGGAATATCCTGTATTTGCAGATGGAGAGTTTCAGATGCTATGGGAGCAGGACGAGCATATTTTTGCATATATCCGTACTACGAAAGAGGAGCAGTTGGCAGTGATTTGCAATTTTTTTGAACAAACAATTTCTTTTCCACAGACACAGAAAGAGGATACATCTTGGAAATTGCTGATTTGTAATTATAAGGAGATTGATCAGCCTATGATCCTGCGCCCATATGAAGCAAGGATGTATTGGAAAAACAAAAAAGATGTATAAAGATGAGGACGCCGAAAGTCAAATGGAGCTCTATTCCGGGTTCGCTTTCGATTTTGGCGTCCTAATTTATTAAAGAAAAAAACTATTGCGTTTGCCTGTAGTCTATGTTAGCATAAAAGAACAAACGTTTGTAAAAATAGAGCACTATCAGAAAGAGCGGGGAGAAAAAAGATGGATATTCAGGTTTCAGTTAGAAATTTAGTGGAGTTTATTATGAGAAGCGGAGATATTGATAATCGAAAGGGGCATTTTTCTGATAAAGATGCGATGCAGGCAGGAAGTCGGCTGCATCGTAAACTGCAGCGACAAATGGGAGCAGATTATCATGCTGAGGTAAAACTTTCACAAAAATTTTCTTTTGATTCTTATTCTATTCTGGTAGAGGGGCGGGCAGACGGAATTTTTGAAGAAAACGGGATAACGGTAATTGATGAAATCAAAGGGGTATATATGGATGTCAGATTTTTAGAAGAACCTGTTGCGGTACATTTGGCACAGGCTATGTGTTATGCATTTTTATATGCCGTGCAGAATAAAAAAAATAAGATAGAGGTACAAATGACCTATATACAGATTTCAACGGAACAGATTCGGCGTTTTCGAAAGGAGTATACAAAAAAGGAATTAAAAGAGTGGTTTGAAGGGTTGTTAAAGAAGTATTTGAAATGGGCAGAGTATCAGGAACAGGCAAGAATTGCACGAAATGAAAGTATTAAAAAATTAGTATTTCCATTTCCCTATCGTTTGGGTCAGAAAGATCTGGCAGTCAGTGTGTACCGCACGATTGCAAGAGAGAAAACATTATTTATTCAAGCGCCTACCGGCGTAGGAAAAACGATTTCTACTATATTTCCTTCAGTAAAAGCAATGGGAGAGGAGCTGGCGGAAAAGATTTTTTATCTGACGGCAAAGACCATTACCCGAACCGTTGCAGAAGAAGCGTTTTCCCGTTTAAGAGAGCAGGGGCTTTTTTTTAAGACGGTGACAATTACAGCAAAAGAAAAGATTTGTTTTCGGGAAGAATGTGTCTGCAATCCGGCGGGCTGTCCCTATGCAAAAGGGCATTATGACCGAGTAAATGATGCGGTGTATGATTTGCTGACGCATGAAAAAAGTGCAGATAGGGAAACGATAGAAGCCTATGCAGGGAAACATCATGTCTGCCCGTTTGAAATGTGTTTGGATGTAACAAATTGGGCAGACGGGATTATCTGTGATTATAATTATGTATTTGATCCCCGTGTCCGTTTAAAACGTTATTTTTCAGAAGGAAGTCAGGGAGATTATATTTTTTTGGTAGACGAAGCACACAATCTGGTTGAACGTGCAAGGGAAATGTTTAGTGCGGTTTTGGTAAAGGAGGATTTTCTTGCTACAAAACAATGGATAAAAGGAAGCAGTAAGATGATAGAAAAAGATTTAGAAAAATGTAATCAAGTCTTTTTAGAGTGGAAGCGAGGCTGTGAAACCTATGAAATACTGGCAAATGCAGGGGCTTTGGTGGTACATCTGGTACGGCTGATGGGAAATATCGAAAATTTTTTAGAAGAGCAGCCGGCGTTTGCAGAGAGGGAAGCACTGCTGGCTTTTTATTTTCAAATAAGAAATTTTCT
This sequence comes from uncultured Lachnospiraceae bacterium, assembly GCA_910585855.1. GTDB lineage: Bacteria > Bacillota > Clostridia > Lachnospirales > Lachnospiraceae > MGBC114844. Next base: position 4,200 of record CAJUGZ010000047.1, read on the forward strand.
TTTGGTTCAGGAGCTTGTGGATGAAAGTTATCGAGTTTATATTGAACATACCGAAAGCGGTACATTTCAAGTGAAACTTTTCTGTGTTCATACTGCAGATAATCTGCAGGAGTGCCTAAAACGTGGCAGAAGTACGATCTTTTTTTCTGCTACGCTGCTTCCGATTGCCTATTATCGGGAACTTCTCAGCGGAAATTCAGAGGATTATGCAATTTATGCAGATTCTCCTTTTTTGCAGGAAAACCGGCTTTTGTTGGCAGCAGTTGATGTCAGCAGCAAGTATACCAGAAGAACGGCTTCTGAATTTGAAAAGATTGCAAATTATATTCGGATTGCAGCAGAGAGCAGAAAGGGAAATTATATGGTATTTTTTCCCTCTTATTTGTTTTTAGAACAGGCAACAGGTGCTTTTCAGAAACAAAAAACAGAGTCAGTGCGTCTTTTGATTCAAAAATCTAATATGAGTGAGCAGGAGAAAGAAGAATTTTTAGATAGTTTTAAAGAAGCACAAAAAGAAGAAATTTCACTGGTCGGGTTTTGTGTATTAGGAGGGATTTTTTCAGAGGGAATTGACTTAAAAGCAGAACAATTAATCGGTACAATTATTGTAGGAACAGGGCTGCCGCAAGTCTGCAATGAGCGTGAAATTTTAAAGGAATATTATCAGGAAAGAGGAGAAAATGGATTTGATTATGCATATCGCTTTCCCGGAATCAATAAAGTACTGCAGGCAGCAGGCAGAGTGATTCGAACGGATCAGGACAGAGGAGTGATTCTTTTATTGGATGATCGCTTTTGGGAATTTGCTAATCAAATATTATTTCCCAGAGAGTGGAACGATCGAAAACGGACAAGACTAGAAACGGTAAAAGAACAGCTTGCCGTATTTTGGGGCAGACAGCCAAAAGGAGAACCATAGGGAGAAAGAGTTATGGATATTAATTATGAGTTATATAAAGTGTTTTATTATGTTGCTAAGTCACTGAGCTTTTCAGAAGCATCCAAAAAGCTGTTTATTTCTCAGTCAGCGGTCAGTCAGTCGATTAAGGTGTTAGAGAAAAAATTAGATCGCAGACTGTTTACCCGCAGTACAAAAAAAGTGCAGCTTACGCCGGAAGGAGAGATTTTATTAAAGCATGTAGAACCTGCGATGCATCTGCTTTGGCGTGGGGAAATGCAGCTTATGGAAGCGGATTCTCTAAATGGCGGACAGCTTCGAATCGGGGCAAGTGATACGATTTGTCACTATTATCTGCTGCCGTTTTTAAAACAGTTTCATGAAGAGTATCCCAATGTACATATTCGGGTGTCCAATCAGACATCGATTCGCTGCGGAAAGATGTTAGAGAATGGGGAGGCGGATTTAATTGTAGTAAATTATCCGAATCCGGTTTTGCACAATATCAATGCGATTCAGGTGGTGAAGGAATTTCAGGATGTTTTTCTGGCAGGGGAAAAATATTTGGAATTGAAAGAAAGAGAAGTGACACTGGCGGAACTGGCAAAGTATCCGATTTTAATGTTGGATCGGCAGAGTACGACAAGTGAATTTTTGCATATGGTTTTTCAGAAGTATCAGTTGGATTTAGTGCCGGAAATTGAAATTAGCAGCAATGCTTTGTTGATTGATTTGGTTCGGATTGGGCTTGGGGTGACATTTATACCAGATTATTGTTTGCCTTTGAAGGAAGGGGTATTTGCGGTTCAGATTGCGGAAAAACTGCCTTGTAGAAAGCTGGTGGCGGTTTATAATGAAAAATTGCCGTTGTCGCAGTCGGCGGAGTATTTTTTGAATTTATTAAAGTAGAGGAAGAGGACGCTATTTTGGAGATAGGATGCTGCCGGAAAAGGGGGTACTTTCACCGGACGCCAAAGGCGGTTTGCTCCTATTCTTTGCCTGCTTCGCTCCAAACGGTAAGAAAGTAGAATGGGAGAGAGTGATATGATAAAGATTTGGGGATGGGAAAAGAAGCCACGTACTATGTTGCGGTTTCTCAAGATTGGGGATATTTTTTGCTTTAAGTATGATGAACACATCTATTGCTTTGGAAGAATTATAGCACATGTGATGTTCCATATTGTGGAAATTTTTGATTACTTCTCAGAGCAGCCGGTTATTACTGAGGAAGATATTCTTAGCGCAGGTCGGCTTTTGGTGATTCCGCTGGATACTTACAGTCTTTTTGACCGGAGGAGTGAGGGAGAGTGGCGGATTATAGGTCATCAAGAGGGCTATATCCCAGAGAATGTAGAGGATATTTGGTTCTCTTGGGGAATTGCTTCTGGGTGTCGGAAGTCTAATCCACTGAATCAGACGGTGTTTATCAGCGAGGAGGAGTGGAGGGCATTGCCTTCTCTTTCTCCTGGAGGGGATTATGATGTGAAAAGGGAAATGGAAGATAAACGAAAGGAAAATGGATGAATCTCTGATATTTAGTAAAGTTTGGACACGATTCTTTTTTGGGGTTCTTTCTGATGTTTGGGTAATTCTGTTAATTTTGCTTTGCCAAGTCGACGTAAAGACTTTTGGCAAATTATGAACTATTCAAGGCAAAATAGAAATTGTAAATTTTTGGATACTTCTCTAATAGAACATAAAAGTAGCCATCTTATAGGATATTTTTTCAAGACAATAAAAATGTCAGAATGGCAAAAAAATCACTTTGAAACTGTCATGAAAATGGGTCATTTTATAAACTTAAAAAAGATAAATTTTTGATTTTACGAGAAGATGAGATAAGAACTTTTTGGAATTTTCAAGCGGAAATTTGCTGGTAGCGTATGATTTTTATAAGAGGGAGGACGCCAGATTTGAAAATGGTGGGCATCCTGCTGTTCCACGTTTCCAAAAAGCAAGAAGTTCTAAGACTTCTGCCTTTTCTTTGCTCTAGCCGTACAGACCGGGGCGCAATTCGCCCTCATTTCAGTCAAAACAAAACAGGTGTAAGGAAGGATTTTATCAGCCGTCAGACAGCCGCTTTCCTATCCTCCGGGCTAAACACGCCCCTTTTTTTTCACACCCTGCATAGAAGCAGGATGTGAAAAAAATCTTAGGTTTTCGAGCAGAAGTCTAAGAACTTCTAACTTTTTTCCAAAGTCACTGCAGGCTGCCCACCGTTTTCGAATCTGGCTGTTTCTTGACTCCGAAACAAAAAAAGGAGTGTATCCGAATTTTTTGGAAGACTTATTCTGTAAGAAAATATCGTTTCTGCTGTGATCTAACTAACAGCGAGAGGCGGTTTGCTCTTGTTTTTTGATTGCGACTTTGGAGAATGGTTAGAGGTCTTAGACTTTTTTTCTGTGGGGGACAGATTGTTTTTAGCAGGGAAGTGTGTTATATTTAAGTTGGTAATTTGGTTGGAAAGCTAACCAATAAATTGAGATTTATGGAGGAAAAATTTATATAATGGCAGTATGGTATGAGGTGGAAAAAAGTCAGGCGGGTATCAAAAATTTTTTAGACAGCAACTGGTCATTTCATGATTTCAGAATTGAGAAAATCTGCATAATGCGGTGCAGTTTCATTGTGCTTTCGGGGTATTCTTTTTCTATCCATTTTAAAAATCCTGCTGTTGTATGATACCCATCGTAAAGTTCTCCTTGGGTATATTCTGTAGGGATTGATGAAGCTTCCTGCTGTGAATAATATTCTGATGAGAAATAATCGTCAAGCCCTTCTGTCAGCCAGCTAAATGTTTTTACATTTTTATATCCTTGTGCAATATGAAACAATTCATGAATAATAACATCTTTCCGTCTATCTTCAGAAGTGGATTCTGAAAATAGATTTTCCTGTAAAATAATTTTTCCATTTCCTATATGAATACCAGAATAGTATAGTGGTATTTTAGAAGAATCTATAATGAATGTAACATCTGGAACTTCAGTTTGATAACTGTATTTTTCCCACATTTTCGGAAAATTTTCTTCAAACACTTTTTTGATAAATTCCTTTTGTTGATCGTTTAATACATTATGCGGGTCTTCTATGCTGTATTGCATAGAAACAAAAGAAGCACTTGCAATAATGGGTTCTTTTATTGTTTGAATCACTATAGAACAAATTGTCATACTTAAACTACAAAGTGCTATCACAGCAAAGCGAAAATAGTTATTTTTTTTCATGTAATCCCTCCTTTTTATTACTTATAAGATGTTAAAAAACAGTTGATAGAATTTGTAACGAAAAGTAACGATTTGTCATAAAACAATAGATAAAATATATTGATATTATGACAAAAATATGTTATAATTCTAAAAATTTAGAAAAATTGTGGTAATGTTATTGTAAATAATAAAGGAGCGTTTGTTAAGAAGAAAGGAGGACAGCACTTCTCCCGCTGCCTTTTGGCAGTGGATTTCTGTGCTTGTTGTATTTTATGAATGATATGGCTGAAAAGATCGGAAATCGAATAAAGACTTTTCGTGAACAAAGTGGTTTTACACAGAAAAATATTGCTACATATCTGCAGGTGGATCAGAGTCTGGTTTCTATGGTTGAAACAGGCAAACGAGTTTTTACAGTAGATTTACTGGAAAAATTGGCAGATTTATTTGGGGTATCGCTAAAGGACTTTGAAGCAGAAGAAACCGAGGTTCGAACGCTGTCATTTGCTTTGCGTGCAAATGAGATTGATGAAACAGATATGGAAACAATCCGAGTAATTAATAGAATTGCTTTAAACAGCCGCTTTATGGAGGAACTGCTGAAAGAGAGGAATTTGCATGGATAAGATGGATTTATGGAAAAAAGCAGTAAATTTAAGAAAGCAGTTAGGAGAAGATGCCACTTCCCCTATTGATATTTTTAGTTTGACATTTTCGATCCCCTGTCTGTCGATTGTCTATTATCCGATGGGCGAGCATTTGAGTGGTATGTGTATAAAGGATGGAAAACATAGTGTGATTGCCATTAATTCTTCTATGACACTTGGACGTCAGAGATTTTCTTTGGCTCATGAATTCTATCATTTTTTTTATGATAAAGAGCCTTTTACAACTGTCTGTGCCAAGGCAATCGGAGAGGGAAAAGAAATTGAGCAGGAGGCGGATCAGTTTGCTTCTTATTTTTTGATGCCGCCGGATGCATTATCGGATTTGATTGCTCAAAAGAAAGAAAAAGAGTGGAAAAGATTATTGTTAAAAGATATTGTTTCTATTGAACAATATTTTCAGATTAGCCGGCAGGCACTGCTTCACCGTCTGGTAGAAGAACAGGAACTGACTATGCAGGAAGCAGATTCTATGCGTCAAAATGTTACGGCATCTGCAGTAAGTTTGGGCTATCAAGATACGCTGTACCGACCTATGCCAAAGGAAAAACAGTATGGAACATATGGTTACTATATTCAGCAGGCAGATCGAGTAATGGAACTGGGGCTGATTTCGGATGGAAAGTATGAAGAACTGTTACTGGAAGCATTTCGGGATGATTTAGTATATGGGGAGGAACGAGAAGGAGGCGAGGTGATTGACTGATTCGCTTTTCTTTGACAGCGACTGTATTTCAGCTTTTTTATGGGTTGGAAAAGAGCAGATTTTAGAGCAGTTATATGCAGGAAGAATTATAATTCCAAAACAGGTTTATGAGGAACTGTCCTATCCCCGCATTTCCCATTTAAAAGCACGGACAGATGAAATGATTACAAAAGAAAAAGCATATATAGAAACGATTTCTATTGATACAATAGAGTATCGGCAGTATTATAAACTGACAGCAGAACCGGAAAAGGGAACGGCTGTAATAGGAAAGGGAGAGGCGGCTGCACTCGTTTTGGCACAAAACAGAAATGGGATTCTTGCCAGTAATAACTTAAAAGATATTGGAAGTTATGTAAATCAATATAGGATAAAACATAAGACGACAGGGGATATTTTAGCAGAGGCATTGAAATATGGCATCATTACAGAAGAGCAGGGAAATTTGATTTGGGAAAGGATGCTGAGTCGGCGGCGAAAAATTGGAGCAAGTTCCTTTTCCGCTTATTTGCAGGAAAAATATGCCTAAAATTCTTAATTTCTATTATTTCTGAAATTCATTTAATCAAGAAGCATCATTATTATTTCACGATATATTTTATACTTTTTATGAAAGAAAGATGGAAGATCAGAGAAGAAGTATAGAAGACAACAGATAAATAAAACTTATAAGAAATATAAATAAGTGTTGATTTTTATAAATTTTATTGATAGAATAGAGTATAAATATGATAAGGAGATTTTAATTATGAGTCAATACTATTCTATCCATGAGTTTTCAAAAATATTAGGGGTTTCCGCACAGACATTACGAAATTGGGATAAAAATGGAAAGTTATATCCACACCATACTTCTAGTAATGGATACCGGTATTATTCACATGAGCAGATTAATCAAGTGATGAATATAAAACCAAACTTCGATAGAATGATAATTGGTTATTGCAGAGTTTCTAGTAACAAACAGAAAGAGGATTTAGAACGACAAATAGAGAACATGAAATTGTATTTAATGGAACAGGGAAAACCTTTTGAAATTCTTAGTGATATTGGCTCTGGAATTAATTATAAGAAAAAAGGATTAAAAGAATTGATGAAACGAATCTCTCAAAATAAAGTAGAAAAAGTGGTTGTTCTATATAAAGACAGGCTTTTACGATTTGGATTTGAATTGCTGGAATATATGGCAAGTTTGTATCACTGTGAGATAGAAGTTATTGACAATACAGAGAAAGCAGAACAACAAGAATTAGTTGAGGATTTGGTTCAGATAATAACTGAATTTAGTTGTAAATTAGAAGGAAAATGTGCGAATAAAGCAAGAAAATTTGTAAAAGAGCTTGTAGAAGACGATGATAAAAAAATATAAAAAAAATAAGAAAGGAGAAAGTTACTGTAAAAAACAATCTATAGTATAACACTTTCAAGTTAATACAGATAGGTACGGATACGTTAGTTCGGAATGTATAAGTTTTCAGTAACAAAGTTTATGTTATATCAAATATGTAATGGCGCAGTAGAATTGGGCGCAGAGATGATATTAAAGAAAATTAATTTTGAAATTCGTGATACAGAAAAAATTGCTGTAGTAGGAAGAAATGGGGGAGGAAAAACAACTCTGCTCCGATTGATTGCAGGAGAGTTAACGTTAGCAAAACGGGATAGTGATGAGGATATTTTTATAGCAAAGGCAGGAAACCCGGAAATTGGATATTTAAAACAGATTGCATTTGAAGATCCGCTGATTTCCTTGGATGAGGAGATTCGCAAAGTATTTCGTCCTATTCTTGCTATGCAGGAGAGAATGGAATTTTTATTAGAGAAGATGAATAAAGAAGCAGGAAATATTCCAAAAGATGATGCACTTCATGCAAAGGAAATCGAGGAGTATACCCGTCTTCAGGAAGAATTTGAAAGTATTGGCGGATATTATTATGAAAAGGAATATGAAACCATGCTGCGGCAGTTTGGTTTTACAATGGAAGATAAAAAGAAACCATTGCATCAATTTTCTGGAGGGCAGCAGACAAAGTTGGCATTTATAAAACTTTTGCTTAGTAAACCGGATATTCTGCTTTTAGATGAACCGACAAACCATTTGGATATTTCAACGATTGAGTGGTTAGAGGAGTATTTAAAAAATTATAAAAAGGCGGTTGTGATTGTATCGCATGATCGGATGTTTTTAGACAAAGTAGTAGATGTGGTGTATGAAATTGAGTATGGTGTAATAAAGCGTTATCCGGGAAACTATACAAAATTTATGGAAACGAAGCGGGCAAATTATGAAAAGCAAAAGAAAGATTATGAAATGCAACAGAAAGAAATTGCCCGTTTGCAGATGATTGTAGAAAAATATAAAAATACGCCGACAAAAGTAGCAATGACACGTTCGAAGTTAAAACAGATTGAGCATATGGAAAAAATTGAAGCGCCGGATCGGTTTGATACGCATACTTTTCATGCAAATTTTAAACCAAATCGGGAAACCGGAAAGGAAGTGCTGCATGTACAAAATTTAGAAATCGGTTATCAGCAGATAATCTGTACCATCAATATGGAGCAGCGCAGAAGGCAGCGGATTGGAATTATTGGCGGAAATGGTTTGGGAAAGTCTACATTTTTAAAAACATTGGTAGGTATTATTCCGGCATTAGGAGGCGAATATTCGTTTGGCTATCAGGTTGATGTAGGGTATTTTGATCAGCAGATGGCACAATATAGCAGTAAGAAAACAGTTTTAGATGAGTTTTGGGATGAATATCCGACATTGGATCGAACAGAAGTACGCTCCTCTCTTGGGGCTTTTTTATTTCGTCAAGAGGAGGTATTTAAGACAGTCGATATGCTGTCTGGAGGGGAAAAGGTACGTTTGGCTCTCTGCAAGATTTTTAAGACAAAACCTAATTTTTTGATTCTTGATGAACCAACGAATCATATGGATATTGTCGGAAAAGAAACGTTAGAAGCTATGCTGCGGGATTTTCCGGGGAGTGTATTGTTTGTATCGCATGATCGATATTTTATTAAGCAGATTGCGGATGCACTTTTGGTATTTGAAGAAGGAAAGGCAGAGTATCTGCCTTATGGATATGAGGAATATATGGAACGAAAAAATGGAACATATGCTTCTTCTGTAGATCGAGCGGCTTTTATAAAACAGGAGGAACGAAGGGAAACTGTGCTTCATAGGGAAAGTGTATTGGAGGAAGTATCCGTGCAGAAAGGAAAGGAATCCTATGCACTGGGAAAGGAACGTTCCCGTTTGGAGAAGAAACAGAAGCGATTGGAACAGCAGATTGCAGAAACGGAACAGGCGATACAGGAAAAAAAGGATGAGATGATGCGACCGGAATATGCCAGCAGTTATTCAAAATTGGGGGAAATTTCTTTACAAATTGAGAAACTGGAAGCTGAGCTTTTAGAATTTATGGAGGAATGGGAAGGTATTGACCAGCAACTTGAAAATTTGGAATAAAACTTTGACTTCTATAGAACGAAGAGGGCGTTTTGCTGCCCAATATTGCAAAAGATTGAATAGTTGTATATAATAATGCCAGAATGGAGAGAAATTATACTCTTTTCTGGCTTTATTTTATTGTATAAGATTAGTACCAGAGTGAATATTTAGTTGGAGGGAGGACGCCGAAAGCCAAATGGAGTGCTATTCCGGGCCCGCTTGCGCTTAGCATTTCCTCGTAGCGGACACATAAGACGCTAAAATACAGCGTCTAAGTGCCGACGGGAAATGATGACCCTGCATAGCACTCCATTTGGCTTTCGGCTGTGTACTCCAGATCGAAAAAAATTGTGATATTTTTTATTTAAAATTAGGGGGATTGGATAACAGAAGTGTATTAGACAAAAGAAATTAATATTTTGTAAAAAATGGAATAAGTAAAAAGGTGAGGAAAAAACGAAAAGGGGGATGTACATAGGATGAAATGAATGTTACGCATAATTTGGCCGTTGAGAATGAAATTGGAAAAACAATTAAGATTCTTCGCATAAATGCAGGGAAGACAAGAGAGGAGATTGCTCTTGGTTTGTGTTCTATATCTGCTTTGTATCGGTTGGAAGCAGGTGAGCGTTGTGCAGATAAGAAATTAATTGATGCTTTGATTCAAAGATTGGGAAAATCATCGGATAAATTTGAGTTTGTGCTTGGCAGGGTAGAGTATGAAATTAATCAAAAGCGGATAGCGATTGATAATGCTTTTGAGATGAAGAAATATGGTGAGTGTCGTGAACTTTTGGAAAAGTTCGCAGAAGGATGTAAAAAAGAGGACAATTTAAATTGGCAGTATATTGAAAAAATGAAATTTTTACTTCGGGATCTGGAATATGATACGATAGAAAAGGCAGAGGAATTAATTTTAGATATGATTTGCAGAACTTCTCCTAATTTTTGTATGGAAGAAATGGAGGACAGATTATTGTGTACAGAGGAGTGCAGGTTGATTTATTTACTGGCATTAACAGAGATAGAGTTTGGATGTTTTAAGAAAGCTACTCAGATTTTAGCGAAATTAAGCAGATATTTGGAAAAACATTTTAGTGATGTAGAAGAAAGAATTAAACTGTATCCTCAGATAGCATATTCCTTATCTATGTGTTATGAATTTTATGGGCGGTATACAGAGGAAATGGCGATAGCAGAAAAAGCGATTACATTGTTGGAGGAAAATGGAAGAATCTATTTATTGGCGGATTTGCTGGAGTGTTATAAAAATGGATTTCTTGGTGAAAGAGAAATAAAAGGTCTTTTTCTGACAGAAGAAGAGAAAAAGAAAAAACGGGAATTGGAAAATCAAATCGAAGTGCTAGAACAGATACAAAGGGATTATGGAAACAGTAACCATTCTGGGATAGGAGTTAATACGATTTCTCATAATTATGGTGGTCAGGAGGTGCATTTGATTCATGAAGTATTGGGAAGAAAAAGAAAGATTAAAGGACTGACACAGGAACAATTAAGTGAAGGAATTTGTGAACCAGAAACATTATCAAGATTACTCACTGGAAAACAAACACCAAATCAAAATACATATCGAATGTTGGCAAAATGTTTGGAGTTGGATACAGAACGATGTAGACCATATCTTTCCGTAGAGGATTATGAGATTTATGAAAAACAGAGAAAGTTAGGAACATATTTGCATTGTAAAGAGTTTGATTTAGCAGAAGAAATCTTTGAGGAAATTGAGAAAAAATTACCACAAAATATAGAGAAAAATAGACAATTTTGTTTATTGGTAAGGGCTATAATAGAAAGCAGAATGGGAAGAATAGGATGGGAGAAACGTTTAGAATATTTGAAAGAAGCTTTGATATGTACTATACCTGATTATCCTGAAGTTTCTATTGAAAAATGGCCTTTATGTAGACAGGAGGCAGTGATATTAAATAATATTGCGAATACATTTGCTAGGTTAGGTGATATAGATAAAGCATTGAGTATTTTCAGAAGCATTTTGGAATCATACCAAAATAGTGAAGTGGATAAAATCTATCATATTGAAGTTATTGCAATGACAGTATTTAATCTTACAAAATGGATGGGAGTAGTTGAAAGGTATGCAGAAACATTACCAATATATGAAAGTGCTATAAAACTAAGTGTTAAAGTGGGAAGAGGAAAATACCTTGGTGGATTTTTGTATGGTAAAGCATGGAATCTTAAAAAAATATCTTCAACAAACATGGAGGAATGTAAAAAATATTGTCGCCAAGCATATTATATTGTTAGTTTAATGAAAGAGGAGGGAGATAAAAAAAGAATTTTAAAATGTGGAAAAGAGAATTTTGGTGATTTTTTATAAAAATATTTATGTTGGAGGAAACAGCATAAGTCAAAAAATAGGTTTGCGAAGAACCATTATTTCCCGTCGGCACTTGGGTGCTGTATTTTAGCACCTTATGTGTCCGTTACGAGGAAATACTAAGCGCAAGCGGGTTCGGAGCAAATCTATTTTTTGACTTATGTGTCCGATATAAGAATCACTATAGGAGCGATTTTTTATTGTATTTAAAGATTAAGTTTATTTTTTTGATATTTTTAGAAATAATCAGATTCATCTAAATCAGAGCAAGGAGCAATACCTTCTTCTCCATATTCACCTGTAGGTTCAACCGGAACGAAAATAGTACATAAAGATAAAGTAAGGGTTGCTGCTAACATTAATGCGGTAATACGTCTAATTGTTTCCATTTTAATAACCTCCTGAGTATCTAATAAAATTTAAACGATAAAGTTAATGGTTTTATTGACAATAATAAATAAGCAGGCAAATAAGACACTAGTAATTATAATATTTAATTTATTTTTACATTTATAGCTATAAAATTATTTTTTGTAAAGTTACTTATTTATCATTGACAATTTTCTTAAGTATAGTAAAATCATTTAAAAAAAAACATGATTTTTTCGGGGTTTTTTATTAAGAATTGTTAATAATTTTGCCCGAAAATGTCATGTTTTTTTTGCAGATAAGGAAGTAAAATAGGGATGAATATATTTTACAGCAGATATAGAGTCTTAGAAATTATTGTTTGCGCTGATATGATCTGAGTGAGAGATATTCTATTTGTTGTAGGGAGGAAACGGACGGAGAAAAGGGGGAGTAAGAAGAGAGCGGTTGAGTAAGATGCACGAAGGTTATTGATAACGGTTTAGGGCTGTACGACAAGCAGAAAAAAACAGATTTTTTCTTTTAGCTAACCATAACAGAACTTGCAGTCATAGATTGTTTGAAGATGAAATGAAGTAAGTCAGAAAGACGCTTTTGGAAGAGGGAAAAAGCTATCTCTGATGAATACCCGTTATTCGCATAAAGCTAATGCGGATAATTGTTTTGTGTGGTGTGGAAAGAAAGATAGGAGAAGCAGCACAAAAAAGCCATATGACAGATAAAAGAGTGCCTGACAACCGGGGTCAGGTACTTTTTATTTCCCAGCTTTCCTCTTTTACAAAAACATGATATAATTTCTCTATCAATTAACAAAAGGAAAGGCTATTTATGAAAAAGTGTTGTATAGGTGTATTAGCACATGTAGATGCAGGAAAGACTACTTTATCGGAAGCAATCCTATATCTGAGCAAAAGTATAAGAAAGTTAGGAAGAGTAGATAATAAGGATGCTTTTTTTGATACCTATGCGTTAGAACGGCAAAGAGGAATTACTATATTTTCAAAGCAGGCGCAAATAAAGCGAAATCATATAGAACTGACACTTTTAGATACACCGGGGCATGTGGATTTTTCCGCAGAGATGGAACGAACCTTGCAAGTATTAGATTATGCTATATTGATTATCAGTGGTGCAGACGGAGTGCAGGGTCATACAGAAACACTTTGGAGGCTGTTAAACTATTATCAGATTCCGGTTTTTTTATTTGTAAATAAAATGGATCAGGCAGGAGTGGAACAAGCTCCGATTTTAGAGGAATTAAAAAAACGTTTGGATTCAAACTGTGTAGTATTTGGCAAAGAAACAGCAACAGAAGCTGACAGAACCGAATTTTTAGAAAGTATAGCACTCTGTGAAGAAAGCCTGTTAAATCATTATTTTGAAACTGGTCAAATCGAACAGGAAGAGATAAGCAGATTAATCAAAGAGCGAAAATTATATCCCTGCTATTTTGGCTCAGCATTAAAATTACAGGGAGTGGAGGAACTTCTAGAAGGGATAGAAACGTATACCATACAGCCAAACTATCAAGAAGAATTTGCTGCCAAAGTATTTAAAATAGCAAGAGATGATCAGGGAAATCGTTTAACTTATATGAAAATCACTGGAGGAAACCTAAAAACCCGTACGATAATCGGTTCAGAAAAGGTAAATCAGATCCGAATTTATTCAGGAACAAAGTATGAAGCGGTAAATGAAGCAGCAGCCGGAACAATATGTGCAGTAACCGGATTAACAGAAAGCTATCCGGGAGAGGGATTTGGCAGTGAAATCTCTTCAAAAGAATCAATATTAGAACCTGTTCTCACATACCGCATCTATTTTCCAGAAAACTGTAATATGCATACTATATTATCAAATTTAAAACAGTTAGAGGAAGAAGATCCGAAACTTCATATTATATGGAACGAACAATTAGCAGAAATTCAAGTACAAATAATGGGAGAAGTCCAGTTAGAGATACTAAAAAGCCTGATAAAAGAACGTTTTCATCTGGAAGTAACGTTTGGTACAGGAACGATTTTATATAAAGAAACAATAGAGGGAAGCATAGAAGGTGTAGGACATTTTGAACCTCTCTGCCACTATGCAGAAGTCCATCTTCTTATAGAAGCTGCCGAAAGAGGAAGTGGACTCTCTTTTGCATCTATTGTAAAAGAAGATGATTTGGATCGAAACTGGCAGCGTTTGATTCTTACTCATCTAAAAGAAAAAGTTCACAAAGGAGTACTGACAGGATCTCCTATTACTGATATAAAATTTACACTTATAGCTGGAAAAGCACATTTAAAGCATACGGAAGGCGGTGACTTTAGAGAAGCAACGTATCGTGCTGTAAGACAGGGGCTTATGCAGGCAAAGTCTGTTTTATTAGAACCCTATTATGCCTATCGTCTGGAAGTTCCGTCAGAACTGTTAGGAAGAGCCATTCATGATATGGAGCGAAGAAACAGCAGCTTTCAGCCTCCGCAGTTAAACGGAGAAACAGCAGTTTTAGAAGGTACTGCACCAGTTTCAGCCCTAAGAGATTATCAGGCAGAGTTAATATCTTATTCAAAAGGAAAAGGCAGATTAACCTGTACTATGCAAGGATATGCACCATGTCATAATCCAGAAGAAATCATAAAAACCATCGGTTATGATCCAGAAGCAGATATAGAAAATCCGTCCGGTTCGGTTTTTTGTTCTCATGGAGCAGGTTTTTATGTAGATTGGACAGAGGTAAAGGACTATATGCATTTGGAAGAATATAAAAAGCCAGAAGAAATTGAAAAATCAGAAATCCAAGAAACTCAGCCACAGGAAGTAATATCCGAAATAAAGTCTGATGATCTGAAAAAAAAACGAAAAAATGAACTGTCAGAATCAGAAGAAAAGGAACTAAAAGAAATCTTTACCCGCACCTATGGAGTAAGTAAAAAAAATAGGCAAACACCCGGAGGGAATATACAAGTAAAAAGAAAAGAATATCAACCCAAGGAAAAGGAAGAAAAACCAGAGGAATATTTATTAATAGATGGCTATAATATAATATTTGCCTGGGATGAACTAAAGGAGTTGGCAGAAAAAAATATCGACAGTGCCAGAAGCCGTTTAATAGATATTATGTGTAATTATCAGGGTTTTAAAAAATGTCATGTAATATTGGTATTTGATGCTTATAAAGTAGTAGGATTTCCGGGAGAAATGCAGAAATATCACAATATCCATATAGTTTATACTAAAGAAGCAGAAACTGCCGATCAATATATTGAAAAATTGGCGCATAAAATAGGAAATAAATATCACGTAACAGTAGCGACATCCGATTGTTTGATTCAGCTTATTATTATGGGACAAGGATGTAGCAGAATGTCGGCAGCGGAACTAAAAGAAGAAGTAGAAGAAGTAAACAGACAGATTCGAATGGAATATTTAGAAAAACAAAAGAAAAATAAACAGTATCTCTTTGATGGTGTAGAGGAAGAAATGAAAGAACGAATTGAAGAAGTAAGGTTGGGGAAAAGAGAAAAGATTTAAGATTTCTAAGGGGGGACGCCAGATTCGAAAACGGTGGGCAGCCTGCTGTTCCGGTTTCCAAAAAG
>CAJUGZ010000048.1 GCA_910585855.1 uncultured Lachnospiraceae bacterium
AGTTAGAAGTCTTAGAACTTCTTGCTTTTTGGAAACCGGAACAGCAGGCTGCCCAGCGATTTCCAATTTGGCGTCCCCCTTGTGAAAGTCAAAATTTCTCTCTTGACAAATTTCCAAAAAAAGGCTATCATGTCAACCAGAGATAAATTTAGATGAGGTATATTTAATAAATAATCAATGCGAACAAAAAAGATTGTGTGGAGAAACTTATGAAAAAGATATTAATTGTATGCTCTGTTTGTGGGTTTTTGGCAAAGTTTGGAAGGGAAGATATAGAGATACTGCGAAAATTAGGGTATGAGATACATTATGCTTCCAACAGCAGCTATCCGGTTTATCAGTATAAAAAGGAATTATATGATAAAATGGGGATTATTTTTCATGAGATTGCAATACAGCGTTCTCCGTTTCGAATGATTTTAAATCAAAGAGCAGTCAGACAGGTTCAAAGGATTGTTGAGGAGGAAGATATTTGTGTGGTGCATTGCCATACACCTTCTGGGGGATTGGTGGCAAGGATGGCTTGTAAGAATAAAAAAGTTTATATGATTTATACTACGCATGGATTTCATTTTTATAGGGGGTGCGGCTTTTGGAGATATCGTATTTTTTATGCGGCGGAGGATTTTTTAAGCCGTTTTACGGATGTGATCGTGGCTATTAATGCGGAAGATTATCAGGCGGCAAGTAAAATGCATGTTAGAAAGGGGGTTTATCAGATTCCGGGGGTGGGATTGGATATGGAGTATTTTCATGAAACGACTTTGGAAGAAAGAAGGAGGGCTAGGAAGCGGTTAAAATTACAGGATAAATTTTTTTTGCTTAGTGTAGGGGAATTGAGGAAAAATAAAAATCAGGCTGTTATTTTGCAGGCACTTGGTGTATTGAAAAGGAACGGAGTTGATCTTACACAGATTATATATGGGTTTTTGGGCAGCGGGAATCAGGAAGCGCTGCTTCGAAGACAGGTTCGGCATTTGGGATTGGAGGAGAATGTAAGGTTTTATGGGTATAGAGAGGATGTAAGACCTTATCTGCAGGCAGCGGATGTGCTGATGTTTCCTTCTATTCGGGAAGGGTTGGGGATGGCGGCATTAGAGGCATTGGCAACGGGGCTTCCGGTGATTGCTTCTGAAAATCGTGGGACTAGAGAGTATATGCAGCCCGGACAGAATGGATATTTGTGCAGGACGATAAAGGATTATGCAGTCCGTATAGAGCAGTTGTATCGGGAGCGCAAGGATTGGAGTGAAAATTTTAAGAAAAGAGCGGAGATTCGAAAGAGTGTCGGTCGGTTTGAAAAGAGTTTTTCTGCGGAGATTATGAGGAGGATTTATGAAAAAGCCGCTGATTAGTATTGTTTTATGTGTGTATAATCCTCGGAGAGAGCAGCTGGTACAGGCGGTGGAGTCAATGATCTGTCAGACATTTACAGATTGGGAAATGATTCTTTATGATGATGGTTCTGCAGAGGAGTTTGCGGATTTTATTTGTAAGACGGCAAAAAGAGATATACGGATTCGCTATATTCGAAATCAAGTGCATCACAGTCTTGCCTATGGGCTGAATCAATCAATAAAATTGGCAGTTGGACGCTATATTGCCAGAATGGATGCAGATGATATTTCTGATCCAGCACGTCTGCAGAAAGAATATTGTTTTTTAGAAGAGCATTTGGAGTATTCTTTTGTGGGCTGTAATCTTATTTTAATAGGAGAAACAGGGGAGGAGTGGGGGAAACGTAGTTATCCTGAGATACCTCAAAAGGAAGATTTTCTGCGCTATCTGCCATATGCACATCCTTCTATTTTATTTCGAAGATCGGTTTTTGCTGAATATGGCGGGTATAGAAAAGGAGAGCATGAGTGCAGAGGGGAAGACTATGAATTTTTTATGAGGTTATATGCACAGGGGGTATTTGGCTATAATCTGCAGGAATCATTGCTTTTTTACCGGGAATCTATGGATTCTTATAAAAGACGAAAACTAAAGTATCAGCTTCAGGAGATGGGGATTCGGTTTCGGGGGTTTCGAAAGCTGAAATTAAAAGGAAGAAAAACGATCTGGTATATTGTAAAACCATTGGCAATATGGGGGATTCCAAAACGATTTGTAAAAATATGGAAGCAAAAAAGAGGATAGAAGCGGATGAATAAAGCAGAGTGGGACGTTTATTGGAATATTTTAAATCAATATAGCCCGGAGTTGGCAAAAACAGCATATCTGATGAAAAAAGACAAAAAAACAGTTCTTTTTCAGACTACGGTTTGCATTACAGCACCGATTTTATTTGCCTATGTAAGCTGGGTTCTTTTGGATGCGGCTACAAGAAAAATAAAACGGCTGTATTTTTTGGCACGGGATGGTTATGTGATGTTTCAGATTGCAGAAATTTTATGCCAGCAGTATCGGATTCCTCTGCAGTGTCGGTATTTGTATGCCTCTAGAATGGCATGGCGGCTGCCGCAGTATCATCTGATAAAAAAAGAGTGTATGGAAAATATTTGTCTAAACGGAACAAATCTTACACTACATAAAATATTGGAAAGAGGGGCTTTGTCTGAGGCAGAACAGCAGAGCATTTTGACAAAACTTAGACTGAAAAAAGAGGAGGCAGAAAAGACTCTTTGTAAAGAAGAGATTGTATATTATAAAGAAAAACTGATAAAACAGACAAAATTTTTGGACTATGTTTTTTCTCATTCAAAGGAAGCTTATCAAAATACAATAGGGTATTTGAAACAGGAAGGTCTGTTGACAAAAGAAAAAATAGCAGTTGTGGATGCAGGATGGATGGGATCACTGCAGAAAAGTTTAAGCTGTTTATTGGAAAGTCAAAATAGGACAGGTCCTCAGATTGAGGGATATTATTTTGGAATGTTAGGAAGTCCCTATAAAACAAAAGCAGAAAAAAAACAGAACTTAAAAACATATCATGCTTGGTATTTTCAGGCAGAGAAAGGGATAAAAAGGAAAGTACTTTTTTCTCACAATTTATTTGAGTGTATGTGCTGTGCCAAAGACGGCATGACAGTAGGCTATCGCTGTCAAAAAGAAAACGGCAGATATTTGCCTGTATTTGCAAGTGATAAAAATTTAAATGCAGGCAGATGGGATATGGATCAGCAGATCGATACCATTCGAAAATTTACAGAAACGGCGCTGCTGCAGATTAAAAGTATAAAAAAATGGGAATGTCAGACGGATACAAAGAAAATGACAGAGAAACTTTGCAGGCAATTTATGACAAATCCAACAAAGGAACAGGCGGATTACTATGGAAGATTTCTTTTTTCTGATGATATAACAGAAAAACATATAGTGGAATTAGCACCGGTTATAACAGAAACACAGATTCGGCAAAATTCGGTGTGGAATCATATAAAAAATAGAATCTGTCCATGTAAGGCTGAAAAAATAGAGATACAGCCATATTGGATGGAGGGGACATTGGTACGTTCTGGGTGCAGATGGAAGTATTGGAGGAAGCAGGATTATTTTTTCTATAAATTCTTATTATTTTATATTTCAGAGAAGATACATTAGTTTAGTTTAAAAAAGGTACGGAAATGGAGACGAAAAGAGTGAAGATGGATCAAATAAAGCAGTTGAGGCAGTATGGATTTGTAATCCGTCAGTTGGTGTCAAGAGAGATTAAAAGAAAATATACACGGTCTTATCTGGGAATTCTTTGGAGTGTATTGAATCCATTGATGTCAATGGTAGTAATTTCTATGGTGTTTAGTACAATGTTTCAGCGTGTAGAGAATTACTCGATTTATTTTTTGACTGGAAATATTATTTGGCAGCTTTTTACCGGAGCTACTACTTCGGCTATGGCAGCTTTGGTGGATAATAAATCGCTTTTGATTAAAGTGAAGCTGCCGAAGGTGATTTTTCCTCTTTCTAGAGTAGGGGCGGCGTTTGTAAATTTTCTTTATACTTTTGTGGCTTATCTTTTGATGCTGATGGTGTTTCGGATAAAACCTTCTGTTATGATGCTGCTTTTTCCGATAGCTGCTTTGTTTTTGCTTCTGTTTTGTATAGGAATTAGCTATTTGCTTTCGATTGTTTATGTATTTTTTGGGGATATTAAGCATCTTTATTCGGTGCTTCTTACTTTATGGATGTATTGTTCTGCTATCTTTTATCCGATTGATTCTACCCCGGAGATGGTGCAGAGGTTGATTGCAGAAAATCCAATTTATAATTATATCTCCTGTGTACGCAAGTGCATGATTTATCAGACGATGCCTTCTGCCGGAGAATTGGGGCGGATGGTATTTTGGGGAATTGGGTGTTATGCAGTTGGGCGTTTTGTATTTATAAGGCTGCAAAACCAGATTATGCAGGAATTATAATTACATGACAGGAAAGATTAGGAAAGGGAAAGATATAATGGAATATAAGGCGGAAGAGAAGGAAAGGATACCTATTATTTCGATTGAAAATGTCAGTATGAAATTTCGGATTGCAGAAGAAAAGGTGGCTAGTTTAAAAGAGTTTTTTATTCGGACACTGGAGGGGAAAAATACATATCGGGAGTTTTATGCATTAAAGGAGGTGAGCTTTTCAGTTTATCCGGGAGAAGTGATTGGAATTATCGGAACGAACGGTTCGGGAAAGAGTACACTTTTAAAGCTGGTGGCAGGGGCTTTATTTCCTTCAGAAGGAAAAATTTTAGTTGATCAGAAAAAAGTGCAGTTATTGACACTTGGAACAGGGTTTGATTTAGAACTTACCGGGCGGGAAAATGTTTATCTAAACGGTGCAATTATTGGATACACAAAAGAATATATTGATGAAAAGTACGAGGAAATCGTAAAGTTTGCCGAGTTGGAAGGGTTTATGGAGGAAAAGGTAAAAAATTTTTCTTCCGGTATGGTATCCCGTTTGGGATTTGCGATTGCTACAGCAAGAGAAACACCGGAAATCTTGATTTTAGACGAGGTGCTAAGCGTAGGAGATATGTTTTTTCGAAAGAAGAGCGAACAGCGGATACAGCAGATGATACACAGTGGTTCTACGGTATTGATTGTATCCCATTCGGCAGATGTAATTGTAAAAAATTGCAGTCGGGCAGTCTGGATTGAAAAGGGAGTAGTAAGGCAGATTGGAGAACCAAAGGAAGTCTGCAAGGCTTATAAAAATATGGGGGAATAACTGTTTATGAGTAGAAAAACAGCTATTTTTAAAAGAAAGTTGTATCAAACAATAATCTGCCGAGTACCAAAAACTTATCAAAGATACGCAAAAATAAAACAAAAATTATTTCAGTGTAACCAAAAAATAGGATTGAACCAAAAAAAGTCGTGGTTTTTAGAAAAGACACCAGAGGAAGTGATTGAGAGGTTAAAGAGATATGATGTCATTTCTTTTGATGTATTTGATACTTTGATTTTTCGTCCTTATTTAGAAGCGTCAGAGCTATTTGAAGAAGTCGGAAAGCAGATTCAAGTTTTGGAGTTTCAAAAAATCCGCTGTGAAATGGAACAGAGAGCCAGAGAAGAACAGATGAAAAAAGAAGGAAATATGGAAGTCACACTGGATGAAATTTATACCATGATACACAAAAAAACCGGAATAAAAGAAGAGATAAAAGAAATAGAACTTTCTTTGGAGTATCAGATGTGCTTTTCCAATCCTTATTTTAGACAGGTTGTAGAGGGACTGCAGAAAGAAAAAAAGCGTTTGATTATTATTTCAGATATGTATTTAAATAAAAAACAAATTCGCCAAATTCTAAAAAATGCCGGATATAAAGAATTTGCAGCATATTATATATCCAGCGAATATCGAAAATCAAAAAGCAGTGGAGAACTATATCAAACCGTTTTAGAAAAGGAAGGGGCAAATCATTCTTTTGTTCATATCGGAGATAATTGGACAGCAGATATCAAACAGGCTCAAATATATGGGATAGATGCACTTTATTACAAAAAATAGATGGGGAGGGGACGCCGAAAGCCCAAGGGAGTGCTATTCCGGGTCCGCTTGCGCTTAGCATTTCTTATTTCCACATAGCGGACACATAAGACGCTAAAATACAGCAATACAACGGCTAAGTGCCGACGGGAAATGATGACCCTGCATAGCACTCCCTTGGGCTTTCGGCTGTGTGCTCCAGACGGGAAGAATTGTGGCAGTAAAATGTTTGCTGTAATTTATGAAGTGATAGCAGGAAATAATGATTCTTTATAGATTTCTTTTTGGTTTCTGGTTGTGTATATTATGTGTTTTATGATATTGATACAAACGTTTCGGTTGGAGTAGTCAGCTAGATTGGGGAAAGGGTGGTGAATGACTGCGTCTTCGGAGAAAAGCTAGAAGGTCTTGGACTTCTGCTTCGAAAACCCAGGATTTTTTGCATATCCTGCTTCCATGCAGGGTATGCAAAAAAAGGTGCGTGTTTAGCCCGCTCCCAAGGGAAGGGAATATTTTTTGGCTGGTGTTATTTTTCCTTATGTTAGTTTTGTTTTGGCTGCAGTGCGGGCGAATTGCGCACCGGTTCGGTCGGCTGGATGTGTTTGGATGCAGAAGTCTTAGACCTTCTTGCTTTTTGGAGACTGAGCAGTCATTCACCATCCTTTCCCCAGTCTGGCGTCCTCTTTGCCAACTTTTTTGCGGTGTATTTTATAACTGGCTGTAAACTTATGATATAAGGAGGAATTGCAAAATGATACTTCAGTCTTTTCTTTTTCCAGATGAAGTTTGCGGGGAATCACAACTTTATTATCGGGTTCGGGGAACTTATAGAGAGGAAGATTTGGCTTGTAAAGGGAAGAACAGGGTTCGAATTGTACTTGCCCCGGGTTCGGTGTTTTCTTCTGATACTTATATGAATCTGATGGATGCAGACAGTTGGAGAAAGTATACAAAGGTGGAGCAGGCTTATCTTTGTGTTACTGTGGCAGGGAGTGGGAAATTGATTTTGATGGAGATGGGGGAGGAGGGAGAGGAGGATAGAAAGCGGAAGGAATGGTATTTTAGCGGAAAGGAAATAAAAGCGTATTCTTGGGGAATTTTGGAGAAAGATTTTCGGGGGATGCTTTATTTTCGAGTGGAAGCGGAAACGGAAGTGGTTTTTTATGAAGCTTTTTATTTTAGTGAGGACAGAGTGGAAAGGGATATAAAGATTTCGCTTGTTATCTGTACTTATAAACGGGAGGAGCAGTTAGCCAAAAATTTGGAACGATTGGGGGAGAGTGATTTTTTTCGGGAGGATTTTTGGCAGAATAAGAAGCTGTGTATTCGGGTTGTGGATAATTCGTCTGAACTGAAAATAAAGGAAGAATGGAAGCGAGAGAATTGGTATTTTTATTCGAATCGAAATACAGGGGGTGCAGGAGGATTTACAAGGGGGATTTTGGAAAGTCAAAGGGATCGGGATCGTTTTTTATCTACGCATATTTTATTGATGGATGATGATATAGAGTTTCAGACAGAGGCGCTTTATCGGCTTTATGCACTGCTTTCTTTTGTTCGGGAAGAATATTTGGGAGAGGTGATTGCTGGGCGGATGTTTTGCTTGGATCAGAGGACGGTACAGTATACTGCATCGGATATTTGGAATGGGGGGATGATACAGCATGTAGGGGCTTGTCAGGATATGGGAAAGAGAGAGTTTCTCTATCGGATGAATCAGGAGAGAGGGGAGTATTCCGGCTGGTGGTTTGCTTGTTTTCCTATGGAATATACAGTAGAGAATCTGCCGATGCCGTTTTTTTTACATTGTGATGATGTTGAGTATGGGCTGCGGCATGGCGGGCGTCCGATTGTATTAAATGGGATTCAGGTGTGGCATGAAACCTATTATTATCGGCAGTCGGCAGTGATTCATTACTATGATGTGAGGAATACGGCTTTTACAAATGCAAAAATTCATTATCCTAGATTAAAGATTCATTTGATAAAATGCTGGTTTCTTGGATTGCTGAGCAATATTAAGCATAGGCGCTGGAAGCAGGAATATATGAAGTTGTTAGCGATAAAGGACTATTGGAAAGGGGAAGAATGGCTTTATCGAATCGATCCGGAAGAGAATCATTGGCGGATTTGCAGAGAGGCAAAGAGAGAGATATCGTTTTTTCGGATTTTATTGGAAGAAGCTGGGGTTTGGATAAGAGTTTTGTGTAAGAAAATGTAGAGGATGAAACGAGATGGAAAAAGATACGAAAATTAAATTATTGGTTTGTTATCATAAGCCTTCTGAACTGCTGAAGGATGAAATTTTCACTCCTATCCATGTGGGAAGAGCATTGGCAAAAAAACGAATGGATACGAAAAGTGAATCTTATCAATGGCTGATAGACAATTTAATTGGGGATGATACAGGAGAAAATATTTCGGAAAAGAACGGTTCTTATAATGAGATGACGGCGCTTTATTGGGCGTGGAAAAATTATAAGGAATTGGGTGATCCAGATTATATTGGACTGATGCACTATCGGCGGCATTTTATCCTGCAGGAAGGGGAAATTGATGTCGTACATTTTGAGCAGATGGGGGATCATTATTTTGATCAGATTCATTATTCGCCGGAAAAGATGAAAAAGTTGGTAAAGGGATGTGATTTTGTTGCACATATCGGAAAAGTAAAGCATGTATACCGGCACTATTTAGAAAATCATCGAAAAGAGGATTTGGATCTGGCTTTTGATATTTTATATGAAAAATATCCAGAATATCGGGAGATTGCTCAGGAATATTTAAATGGAGATTATAGTAATTTCTGCAATATGTTTATCTTTCGAAAAGAAATTTTTTTTCAGTATTGTGAATGGATTTTTGATATTTTAGGGGAATTTGAACGGAGAGTGGATATAAGCGGAAAGCGTTTGTTTATTTCTGAACGGCTGTCGGGGGTGTTTATTGCAAAGCTGATGAAAGAAAAGGAATGGAAGTATAAAGTAGTTCCGATTTCCTTTGTAGCGGATCAGATAGAGATTCCGATTGTTGTTCCGTTAGATGAGCAAAGGGAGTTTGAATTAACAGTTTCTCTTACTTCTTTACTGGTAAATAAAAAGGAAACCAGTCAATATACTGTTTTTTTTCTGACGCCTTCTTTTACAGAAGAGGAAACAAAGGAAAGGTTAGCTGAACTTGTGGAAGATTGTCCAAATTGCAGAGCAGAGTTTTTATCTACTGATATTACAAGAGAATATTATCCGCTGTTATTGTCGGAACTGCTGCCAAAGAAAAAGAAGTGTATCTATATGGAAGAAAATGTATTGATTTTAAAGGATTTAAGTGAGTTTTTTCGTACCTGCAGTGTAGATGACTTTGATGTAGTGGGAGCACCGTTATATCAATATGATATTTTTCAGGAGCAGAAAACAATAAATACAGCATTTTTAGTAATAAATTGTGCCGCATTTCGTAAAAAGTCTGTTTTTCAGAGTGTGGTGGATCGTATTTTTTTGGAAGAAAAGGGAATGGATATTTATAATGAAGTGCTGTCAGCACAGATTGGCTATATTCCTTGGTATGATTTGACGGTGGAAAGTCAGGTTTTAAAACGGCTTTTTGGGGAGTCGAAAAGCAGGGCTTCCTATCAGGAGGAGGCATTGTGGAAATCGGCTTTGCTGTATGATACGGAAAATCCTTGGGAAAATCTGCAGGGGGTATTTAGTATTTTTTGGTGGGATATTGCAGAAAAAGTAACAGTGGAGTATGGAAAACTGCAGATAAAAGAAAAAAAGATACAGGAACTTTTTATAAGTCAGCAGGAAGCAATCAATGAAGTAGTTTTGAAAAAAGAAGTTTTTGTCTGTCCAAAAAGGGAAGAGCCAAAGTCAGAGGACTGGAGAACGTATTCTTTTTTAGGAAAATTGAAGTTTTATTATATACATAATGGGTTAAAAAATACCATTCGATATGGAATACAGAAGTTAAGGGGGAAGGCAGAATGAGTCAGCCGTTAGTATCCGTACTGATACCAGTTTATAATGTAGAAAATTATTTGCCGGTTTGTTTGGACAGTGTTTTGGCGCAGACATTGACGGAGATGGAAATTATTTGTGTCAATGATGGTTCTACTGACAAGAGTTTAGAGATTTTAAGAGAATATCAAAAGAAAGATGCACGGATTCAAGTGATTGATAAAGAGAACGGCGGTTTGCCGTCTGCAAGAAATGCCGCACTTGACAGAGCATCCGGGCAGTATGTCGGTTTTATTGATTCAGATGATTATATTGAAGCGGAGATGTTTCAAAAATTATATGAAACGGCAGAAAGCAGCGGATCGGAGATTGTTATTTGCGGTGCAGAGGTTTTTCCAGAAGAACCACATGCAGAAAATTGGCTCTATGAAGCCCTTTCGCCTTCTTATCATTACTATGAAAAATTTGAACCGGAATTGTTGTTTGGAAAAAAAGGAACGACACCGTTTTTATGGAGAGTTTTTGTAAAAAGAGAACTGATCGAACGGGAGCATCTTCGATTGGATGAAACCATTCATTTAGGAGAGGATAAAGCGTTTCAGGCAAAATTATATCCAAAGGCAAAAGGAATTACCGTTATTCCAGATAAATTATATCATTATTGCTGGCATCGCAGCGGATCGATGATGGCAGATTTGTTGTATGTTTCTTCTAAAAAAGCAATCGCACATATACATTTGACAGCACATATAGCAGAATTGATGCAGGAAGAAACGGAGGAAACAAGACTTTCTTTTTTAAAATGGAGTATTCCGTTTCTTTATGCAGATTATATTTATCTGCCGTTGGAAGAAAAAATTGCTTATGCAGAAACGTTGCTGCATGCTTGGATTCGATGCGGATATTATAGCTGCTGCAAAAAGATAGAGGGATGGATAAGAGAACAGTTTTCCTATATCACAAAGATGCAGAAAGAACAGGCAGAAGAGGTGAAAGTATCATTGATTTTACCGGTGGATGGACGGGCAGAGCATATGGCAGAATGTTTAGATGGAATTGGTCGGCAAAGCTTAAAAGAAATGGAAATTATTCTTGTAAATTGCGGTGCTTCCAATCAGGTATACTCTGTTTTACATAAAAAATTATTTTCGGATAAAAGGATTCGCTTATATAATATGCCGCCAAAAGCCTATGCAAAGGTACTTCAGATTGGGGAGCGGCTGGCAGTAGGAGAGTATTTGCTGTTTGCGGACTGCAACGGATGGTATGCCTCCGAACGGATTATAGAACAGTGGTATCAGTATAGCAGAAAAAAGAAAGCCGATCTCTGTGCAAGCGCTTCTCTATGGCAGGAAAGCCGATTGATATTTGCCGAGCAGAAAAAAGAAGTGACCGATTATCTGGTAAGTGAAACAGAATATTATCATGCTGATTTTCGAAATGTAATGTATCGTAAGGAGTTTCTTGCTGAGAAAGAGATTTTATTTCGGGAGTGTGCAGCATTTACAGGAGAGCTGTTTTTGCTGGAGTGTCTGATGGCAGCGGAGAAAAAAGAATATTATCCTGCTTATAATTATATTCAGTGCAGACGGACAGAGAAGATGGACGTTTCAGAAGAAAAAGGGAAAAAATTGCTTCAGGGAATGTATGAAGTGATGCAAAAGACAATAGAAACAGAAAATCCATATGCACATGCAAAGATTTTAGATATGCTTTGCAGTAATTATTTAAAAAATGTACTGCTTTCTTGTATGCATGTTCGGACAGGAGAGAGCGAGGAACAGCTTGAAATTCTTTTGAAACTTTATGGGCTGTATCGGCTTGTAAATCTTGGACTTTTAAAAAAGGGAGGATATCGTACCAATAAGATATTTTATACAAATATCTTGTATGAAGTATTGAAAGAGCGGCAGAAGGAATTGGCGGATTTATCTTTGGAGGTTTTGAGGAGATAACGGAAAATAGAAGGAGAAAAGAATGTTGGATTTTACTTGCTATGGGGGTTGTGTAACAAGAGATATCTTTAATATAAAAAAGATTCAAAAGGATTGTTTATGTAAATTGACGATTGGACAGAATCCTATTTCAACTATGTTTCGCTCGGGGGGGTAATTGCACGAGAGGCATTTTTAGATAGACATGCGTTTAATAATCGTATGCTTTATTATGATGCAAATAAATTGGCATTAAAAGAGATACAAAATAATGTGACAGATTATATTATAATTGATTTAATCTGTGAAAGAATAAAAATTTTTGTATTTTCTTTTGATGAAAAAGAAATTTGGATGTGCAAAAATATGCCTTTAATTGATACATGGAAACAATGGATGAATCATTCTGAATACAATATAAAAAAGATAAGAGATATTGATACGATTCAATTAGCACAGGATTATGAAGAAGATATTTGTAAGTTTGTAAAAGAATTGTTAAAAATATATCCACATGCAAGAATTATTTATAATTCTGTTCGTATGGCAGATTATTATTTGGATAAAAATAGAAAAGTGAAAAAATTTAATGAAGATGGATACCAGACAGTGATTCCTTATAATAATCCTGTTTATGGAAATTTAATGATAAAAAGGGCAGAGAGGTGTATTCTTCAGGAGTTGTGTGAAAATTTGAATTATTATGAGGAGAAAGGAATTCATATTATTCCATTTCCAAGATATACGTTAGCTTCCGAAACACATCATTTTGGATTACATCCCTTACATTTTTATGAATCTTATTATTGGTATGCAGCACAGGCATTGCAAATTATATTAGAATCAAAGGATAAGTTAGAAGAGATAAAATTACTTCAAATTTTAAGAAACTATCAGGAAGAATGTAATAAGCATTTGCTTGAAGAACGGTTAGAAAAAGAAGCTGGAGGAATTTAGAGTGGTAACAAGAAATGAAAGATTGGGAATAAAATTAGAGAAATGCACAGGATGTGCAGCTTGTATGAATGGCTGCCCTGTAGCTGCAATTCAAATGAAAGAAAATCAAGAAGGATTTCTTATGCCGTATATTGATCAGGAAAAGTGTATTGATTGTTCTGTATGCGATAAAATATGTCCGATTATTACACCAAAAGTAAACGAAAATCAATTACTTCAAATTTATGCAGCTTGTGCAAAGGATGAAATTAGAATGAATAGTTCCTCTGGAGGAATTTTTACAATATTATCTAATGCAATTTTAGAGGATGGAGGAGTAGTTTGCGGAGCAAGTTATGCAAAAGACTTTTTGGGTGTAGAACATATTTTAATAGAAAAACCAGAGGAAGTAATTTCTCTTCAAGGTTCAAAATATGTTCAAAGTTCGATCAATCGAAGTTATCAAAAGGTCAAAAAAATTTTAGAAGAAAACAGGAAAGTGCTATTCTCAGGAACACCTTGTCAGGTCGCTGGTTTAAAACACTATTTGGGGAAGGAATATCATAATTTATTTACTGTAGATTTAATCTGTCATGGTGTTCCTTCCCCAAAGGCTTATAGAAGGTTTATAAAGTATTCTTTAGAAACAGCAGGAAATTTAGATAGTAAAATAGCAGAAGTTAATTTTCGAAAAAAGAGTGAATGGGGATGGAATCATTCTATTTATATACGTTTAGAAAATGGATTTGTTTATAGTAAATCTCGTTCACAAACGTGTTGGTATAATAGTTTTTTAAATATTTTAAATTGCAGAAAAAGCTGCGGAGATTGTTATTTTAATAAAATACCCCGTATAGGAGAAATTACATTAGGAGATTTTTGGGGATTGCCAGAAGAAGAGAATGACGGAAAAGGGACAAGTATAGCAGTAATAAATAATGAAAAAGGAAAAGAATTATTTAATTCTATTTTCAATCAATTAAATAGTGTAAAAGAAATTGATTTAGAAACCGCACAAGTGAAAAATGGAAATTTGGTTGGAAGTTCTAGAAGCCATAAGTATCGGAAACGTTTTTTTGATTTATTGGATAAATATTCTGATTATGAGAAAGTAACAGAGTATGCTTTAAAGCGAAAATTTGATATTGGTTTTGTAGGATGGTGGTATGGAAAAAATTATGGAAGTGTTTTGACGAATTATGCGTTGAGTAAATATTTGGAATCATTGGGCTATTCTGTGCTAATGCTTGAATGGCCAGAAAAAAAGAAACCGGTTGAACCGGTAGAAGATAGTTTTTCAAGAAGGTTTGCTAAAAAACATTATGAGATTAGTATAAGAAGAACATATGACGAATTATATGATTTGAATTGGTTTTGTGATATTTTTGTAGTGGGTTCTGATCAACTTTGGAATTATTGGAGTACGAAAGAAAATGGAAGTTTTTTCTTTTTAAATTTTGTGGATGATTCAAAAAAGAAGATAGCTTATGCTACTTCATTTGGACATCCGCAGTATGGTGCGCCATGGCATATATTAAAGAAAAATGCTTTTCATCTTAATCGATTTGATTTTATTTCTGTAAGAGAACAGGATGGAATAGAGATTTGCCGGGATAGTTTTGGAGTAGATGCAGTTTGTACGATTGACCCGGTTTTTTTATGTAAAGAAAGTATATATAGAAAACTAGTAGAAGAAGCAAAAGCAGAAGAAAAAGAAAAGTTTATTTTTGCATATATTTTATCGCCTACACTAGAAAAAAGAGAGATGATTGAAAAAATATCAGAGGAGCAAAAGTTAAAAGTTATTTTGGTTTTAGATGCACAGGATAATCATGAAAAGAATAAAGAAATAATCAATATGCCAGAAGCACTTCGTGAAAATTTAGAATTAGAAGATTGGCTTTATTATGTTTTAAATTCGCAATTAGTATTAACAGATTCCTATCATGGAGTATGTTTTTCTATTATATTTCGAAAAAATTTTATTTGTATTGCTAATATTGTGCGAGGATTGTCAAGATTTCAGACATTATTGGGATTAACTGGATTGGAAGAAAATATGTTTTTTAACCCTATTGATGTATTGGAAAGTAAAAAGTATAAAGAAAAGATTGATTATGATATGGTGTGGAATAAGTTAGAAATCAAGATTATTCAATCAAAGTCTTGGCTTATAAATGCATTAAAGGCATCAAAAGCATGTAGAGCATCTGGATATGATTTACTTATAGAGAAAATAAATGAATTAGAAAAGCAGATAGAGGAATTAAATAGAAGATTAGAGGATAAATCATGAAATCGTATTTAAGGTTAATGAGAATCAGACATTGGGTAAAAAATGTATTAGTATTTGTTCCACTGTTATTTAGTGGATTACTTTTTGATTTTCAAAAAAGTTTTAGAACCTTTTTTGGGGGGG
Source organism: uncultured Lachnospiraceae bacterium (assembly GCA_910585855.1). Classification (GTDB taxonomy): domain Bacteria; phylum Bacillota; class Clostridia; order Lachnospirales; family Lachnospiraceae; genus MGBC114844. The sequence continues at coordinate 15,171 of CAJUGZ010000048.1, forward strand.
TATCATTTTGCTTTATATCATCAGCAGTATATATTTTAAATGATATAAAGGATTTTGAAAAGGATAGAGTACATCCAAGAAAATGTAACAGACCGATTGCCAGTGGAGAGATAAGTAAAAGAAAAGCAATTATTTTAACATTATTTTGTATTGCAGCAGCAATCATTTTTCAGATTTTTAGCGGAAATATACAGGCGGGAATATATTTGCTTCTTTATTTTATTTTAAATGTATTTTATAGTTTTGGATTAAAGGACAGACCTATGATAGATATTATTATTTTGGTATCAGGTTTTTTGATTAGAATATTGTATGGAGCGGATATGGCAGATATTTCAATTTCAGCTTGGTTATATTTAACTGTTATTTCAGGTTCTTTTTATATGGGTTTAGGGAAACGAAGAAATGAATATGAAACTACGGAATATGAAAAATCTAGACATGTACTGCAGTATTATAATTATAAATTTCTTGATAAAAATATGTATATGTGTCTTGGATTGGCTAATGCTTTTTATTCGCTTTGGGCGATGGACAGCGGAAATCGATATATACTTTGGACAGTACCAGTAGTACTATTAATTTCTATGAAGTATAGTCTTGTAGTGGAAGGGGATTCAGACGGAGATCCGGTGGAAGTAATTCTTCATGATAAGTTAATTCTTTTTTTAGTATGTACATATGCAGTGTTTATTCTTTTTGCATTGTATTATAAATAGAAATTGACAGCTTAAAAATAGAGGAAAGAGAAAAATGAAGATTAAGAAATATTATTTTTATTATACAGTAGTTTTTATCATACTTTTTGGGGTATGTTATGGACGTTGGTTCATTGCATATGACAAAGCATTTTTTCGTACTTATGATGGATTGGATCAGCACTATTTGATTTATCTTTATATTGGGAGGTGGATTAGAGAAGTATTTCATAATATATTTGTGGAACATCGGTTTCTAATTCCTATGTGGGATATGGCGATTGGATATGGCAGTGATATTCCCACTTCATTAGGAGCATATTTATTTGATCCCTTTAATTGGACTTCTGCACTTATTTCAGAGTCGTATGCAGAAGATGCATTTGCTGTTACCTTAGTTATAAAAATGTATTTAAGCGGAATTGCTTATAGTTGTTTTTCTTTTTATAAAAAAAGGGATTCTTTTTCTACTCTTATAGGTGCAATTATTTATACATTTTCTGCAACAATGTATATTATATTTGTACAATCATTTTTTGTTAATCCTATGTATATTTTTCCGTTTTTAATGATAGGAGTGGAAAAAATTTGGAATAAAGAAAAACCATATTTTTATATTATAGTTTTGGCAATTAGTTTTATGAATTATTTTTATTTCGCTTATATGATGAGTTTGTTTGTATTTTTTTATTGTTGTTTAAAGTATTTGACAGATAGAAAAATAAGAAAATCAGGTATAAAAACATTTTTATTAATAGCAGGTAAATTTATAGTTTTTTCTCTTATTGGTATTGGGATATCTATGATAGTTGTACTGCCGATTGCTTCTGTATTAATGGGAGCAGAACGGTTACAGTTAAATTATAATATACCAATGTGGTACAATAAAAGCTATTATGCAGGTATTTTATCTGGTTTTATCAGTTCTTTTTGGATGGAAAGCAAGGATTGCATTATAGGATTTGGAGCGATTGTCTTACCCTGTATTATTTTATTATTTTTACATAAAAAAGAGTTTTTTCGGATAAAAATAGCATTTTTTTTATTATCGATTGGATTGTGTGTTCCTTATATAGGGCATATATTAAATGGATTTAGTTATCCTGCAAATCGTTGGATTTGGGCATATTGTTTTTGTATGGCTTATATTGTTACGATTATGATTCCAAGATTTCAAGGTTTATCACATACTTATTTTTATTTGTTATTTTTTTATTCTGTACTTTATTTTGGGATAATTCAAGTATTTTTTAAAGTAAATACTTTAGAGATTTCTATAATAGAGTTATTTGTATTTTTGTTTTGTATTTATGCTGTAGTTTCTTATAGAGTAGAAATGAAACGAAGTGAATTATATTTTATTATATTAGCAATGATTTCAGTTAGCATACCATCTTACTTTTATTTTAATATACATTATAAAAATTCATTGAATAGTGCAGTAAATCGTGGAAGTGCATATGGATTAGTAATGAATAGTGGTGCAATGCCATTGCTTAAAAATATAGATAATACACAAGGGGAAAGGTATGATGAACATGGCATACGGCGAGTAAGAAATGCAAGCTGGCTGTATGGAATAAGTGGTATGGATTTTTATATTAGTATTTATAATAATAGAATTGACCAATTCCATAATAATTTAGCTGTTTTAACATCCCCATGGTCAATGGGATATGTAGGAATTGATAGAAGAGCAGAATTAGAATTTTTAATGGGAGTAAATTATTATTTAATTCCTAATAGTCAGACAGCTTATTTGCCATATGGATATGATTATTTGATAAACGAAATGCAGATAAAAGAAAATATATACCAGTTATATGGAGCAAATCAAAAAAATTCTATAATCTTAGCATATGATAAAGCAATTTCAAAAGAAGAATATCAAAATTTAACTCCGTATGAACGACAGCAAATTTTAATGCAGGCTTGTGTATTAGATTTTTCATTTGCAAATGAAGAAGTAAAAAATTTAGTATTAAAAAATGACAGTGTTTCTTATACACTTGAATTATCAAAAGATATAAAAAGAGAAGGAGAATGGTTTTATGTAAATAAAGCAAAAGAACAAATGATACTAAAATTTGATGAAATGGATGCATCGGAATTGTATTTATTTTTTGAATATTTAGATTATAATAGTAAACAGTCAAGTTCTTATTCTGTTAGTGTACAAGGAAGATATAATGGCAGTGAGATTAAGGAAGCAAGCAGTCAAATAGATGGGCGTACAAATCAGTCCCATATGTATGGAGGAAAACATAATTGGTTATTGAATTTAGGATATATTAATCAGCCGATAAATGAAATTGTAATTACTTTTAATAAAGTCGGAAATTATATTTTAAAAAATTTGTTTATTTATTCTAAAAGTGGAGCAGATATTGAAAGTGCTATTAATAATTTTCATTCGGTTGTGAAAGATATGGAAGTTTCTACAAATAAAATAAGTGCAGATATTATACTTCCTTTTAATCAATATTTATATTTTTCTGTTCCATATTCAAAAGGATGGAGGGCATATGTAAATGGAAAAAAGACTGATTTATTAGAAGCAAATGATGCATTTATGGCAATCCAATTAGAAAAGGGAGAATATCATATAGAACTTTATTATAGAACTTCTGGTTTGTTACTGGGAGCAATAATATCTTTTTTTTCTTTAGGAATATTAGTAATTTTAATTGTTTTTGATAAATATCGGAAGAGTAATTGATATTTTGATAACTGAAAGTAATTATAGAACACCAGTTTACAATTTTTTAACAAATCAAATGGAGGAGGACGCCAGATTCGAAAACGGTGGACAGCCTGCTGTTCCGGTTTCCAAAAAGTAAGAAGTTCTAAGTCTTCTGCCTTTTTCTTTTTCCAACCAGACAGACCGGGGCGCAATTCGCCCTCCTTTCAACCGAAACGAAACGGGTGTAAGGAAGGATTTTACCAGCCATAAGTTACTCTCTTTCCTATCATTCGGGCTAAACACGCCCCTTTTTTTTCACACCCTGCATGGA
>CAJUGZ010000049.1 GCA_910585855.1 uncultured Lachnospiraceae bacterium
GTTTTATAGCTGATAAAATCTTTCCTTACACCAGTTACCTTTCGCCAGTGGTGAGGGCGAATTGCGCCCCGGTTCGTCCGGTTGGATGTGTCTGGATACAGAAGCCCTAGACTTTCTTACCGTTCGGAAACCGGAGCAAGCAAAGGAAAGAAGCAAACCGCCTCTGGCGTCCGGTGAAAGAAAGCACACTTTATTCTCGCAAAACTGCAGCCCGATAGTAAAGTTCTAACCCTTTTAACAGTTCCTGTTTTGTTTGCTGATACTCTTTTATTTTAAGCCCAGCTCCAATCTCATCAAATAAAATATCCTCTTCATCTGCCGCTACTCGAAAACAAAGTGTTCCGTCTGCCTCATACTCCAAAGTAAGAATACCTCCCACTTCAGAAACAAACAGTACACACATCACCTTTAATTCATCTTGAATCCCTTTCGGCAGTTTTAAAAAATCAGGATTTAGATAATATTTTTCATTATAATTACTGGCACCGCAAAGTACAACACGTTTTTGTTCTTTTTTAGACATAACCATAGATTCCACGTACGGAAACTTCTCCCGAAGTAATTGCTACCGTTTCCCCTTTCTCTTTTTCTACTATCAATGCTCCTGTCGAATCCACCCCTTTTGCAGTTCCACTGTATTCTCCTTTTGGATCTAAAACTCGAACCGCACGCCCGCAGTTGACCAGCCTTTTATTATATTGCTCCAAAAGCCCGGAAAGATTCCGATGTTCCATAAAATTTTCATAGTCTTCTTCAAAATAAGACAAAAATGCACATATAACAGGAACACGTTCGATTTCTTTTTTGCTTTCTATCTTTAGAGAAGTGGCTCGATCCTGTATCTCTTTCGGAAATTCCTCTATATTTACATTCGTTCCAAGTCCGATTACTACATAGTGAATCTGTTCCATTTCTGCACTCATTTCTGTTAAAATTCCGCAGACTTTTTTTCCATTAATAACCACATCATTTGGCCATTTAATCTGTGCTTCCAGCCCTGTCTGTGCCTTAATTGCTTTACTCATGCTTAAAGCTGCCACTAATGTCAGCATAGATGCATAAGAAGGTTCTAATTGTGGTCTTAAAAGAATTGTCATCCAGATACCTGTACCGGGTAGAGAAACCCAACCCCGCCCCCGTCTTCCTTTTCCAGAACTCTGTTGTTCGGCAAGAAATAACGCTCCATGTGGACTACCTTGCTCTGCAGCAGTTTTAGCCGCATTATTTGTAGAATCGACACTGTTATAACAATGTATCTCTTTTCCCGCCCATTTGGTAAAAATCCGGCTTTTAATTTCACTTTCTGTTAATACATCTGGAACTGTCAGCAAATGATAGCCTTTGTTGGGAACAGCTTCAATCTGGTATCCCTCTTCCTTTAATTTATTTATATATTTCCAAACCGCTGTTCTTGAAATTCCCAATGCATCACAAAGTTCCTGTCCAGACACATAGCCTTTATGTTCCTTTAAGGTCTGTAAAATCCTTGTCTTCATAGTTTTTGTTCCGTCCTTTATCTATTATATGGTATTAATCCACATAAACGACGGAGTGAAATTTTACTTTCACTCCGTTTATTTATGCACATGCCGATGCAAAGGAAATATGCCACTGGAATGGCGCATCGATGGTGCAATATTATCAGCAAAGCTGACAAGTGTTAAATCCATATTACAATATAACTAGCCACAGCAAATCCAAACACTAAAACAGCCAAACAGCATATCCCAAGCCCTGCCAGACGCCGCCCGTAATAAAATGCTTTCATTCCGCTTACCATATCGACAAGTGCTGCCAATAAAAACATAACCGGCATCCAATTTATCTGTGTTTCCAAATTTAAGAATACAAATATACCCAGACAAACCGCTAAAATCCCCATACCCATTGTTGTTAAATCAAGCACAGTCTGCCAATGTTTAAAATGTCGTTTCGTCTTTGCTGCTTCCATCTTTAGCTCTCCTCAAGTGTTGCCATCATCACAGCCTTAATTGTATGCATCCGGTTTTCTGCTTCTTCAAATACAATCGACTGTTTTGATTCGAATACCTCATCTGTTACTTCCATTTCAGTTCTATGAAATCTTTCTCCCATTTCCTTTCCGATGGTTGTTTTTAAATCATGAAATGCCGGCAGACAGTGCATCAGTACTGCCGATTCTTTTGCCTGTTCCATTACTTTTTTATTGATTTGATAAGGCGATAAATCTTGTATTCTTTCTTCCCATACCGCCATTGGTTCTCCCATAGATACCCAAACATCGGTATAAAGTACATCTGCCCCTTTTGTTCCTTCTGTTACATCTTCTGTTAAAGTAATGGTTGCTCCACTTTCTTCTGCATACTTCTGACACAAAGCCACTAACTCAGGATCAGGAAAATATTTTTTTGGCGCACATCCAACAAAATCCATTCCCATCTTTGTACATCCAATCATAAGAGAGTTACCCATATTATACCTTGCATCTCCGAAATATGCAAGACGAATCCCTTTTAATTTCCCAAAGTGTTCTTTAATCGTTAAAAAGTCTGCTAAAATCTGCGTTGGATGATATTCGTTTGTCAGTCCATTCCATACAGGCACATCGGCATATTTTGCCAATTCCTCCACAATTTCCTGACTGAATCCACGATACTCAATCCCGTCAAACATCCGCCCAAGCACACGTGCCGTATCGGCAATACTTTCCTTTTTCCCAATCTGAGAGCCGGAGGAATCCAAATAGGTTGTCCCCATCCCCATATCATGTGCTGCTACTTCAAAGGCACAGCGTGTTCTTGTACTAGTTTTTTCAAATATAAGAGCCACATTTTTTCCCTTGTAGCAATCAACAGGAATACCTGCCTTCTTTTTTGCCTTTACCTCTCCTGCTAAATCTAGAAGATAGGCAATCTCTTCTGCCGAAAAATCTTTCAGCGTTAAAAAATCCCTTCCCTTTAAAGAAACCATTGTCCGATATCCTCCATTCTTCTATGTATTTATTTTATTTCTATAATTTTTCTGAAAAATAAAATTGAATATTTATACATTAACACTTTTTTATAACCCTGTCAACCACTTTTCCCCTCCAAAATAAAGCAAAAGGGGGACGCCGAAATCCAAAGATAATCTGCTTCGGACTCGCTCTCGCTTAGTATTTCTTATTTTCATGGCGGACACATAAGGTGTAAAAGACAGTAACACAGCATCTAAGTATCGACAGGAAATGATGACCCTGCACAGACCTTCCTTTGGATTTTGGCTGTGTACTGGGAACTCGTAGCCGGAAAGCATAACTTACCATTTTGGATTAAATCGTCCTTTAGATTTTATTTATATATCAAAAGGGCATTTTCTTAAAAGTGGATTAGATAAAACAATTTAGTTGGTAATTTAAACCAGACTATTTATATAGATGTTGTGATATATTTTTGATTTTATTTTTAGTATAAATATTTTTATATAAATATTTATACTAAATCTTCTAAGCAGCTTTGTTTTCTGGCCGTCATACACAGCCGGAATGAGAAGGAAGGTCTGCGCAGGGTCATCATTTCCCGTCGGCACTTAGGTGCTGTGTTGCTGTTTTTTAGCACCTTATGTGTCCGCCATGAAAATAGAAAATGCTAAGTGAGAGCGGGCTCGGAGCGGACTTTCCTTCTCATTCCGGCGTCCTCCTCTCATTCCGGCGCTCCCTCCTCACATTCAAGAAGTCGTTTCATCTTTTTGTATATTTTTTTATTATTTATGTATATTTATGCATAATACTCAAAAGAAAATCCCTTGTTCTGTCAAAGTTTCGACAAAACAAAGGATAATTTTAAAATCTAATTTTTATAAAAGCAATGATTTCCAATCAAAGTATATTCTGAATAAGATCCTGTTTTGGCATAACGAGCTGATATAAAATGCCGATAATCACCGATATTATTTACACCGGAAAATGCTTCTACTGCTGCTGTAATACAAGACTGATTTGGACCTGATGCAAGAATCCGAGCTAATGCTCCGCTGTTTGCACCGGAAAACTGTCCTTTTGCATAAATAACCTCAGAAATATTGCTTCCATATCCTGCTCTTAAGCGATTTAATACAACATTTGCTACTGCAAGCTGTCCTTCATAAGGTTCCCAGCCAGCTTCCATATGCACTAAACAAGCCAACAAATAAATATCTTCATCGGATGCTGCAATACTGTCACGCTGAACGGTCTGCATTACTTTGCTGTTTGCTACAGCAGATGCTGCCGCCTGTTGTTTTGTTTGCTCCTGACGAGCGGATTCTTCTTGTCTTGCTTTTTCCTGACGGGCTCTTTCTTCTTCTGCTGCACGAATTGCTGCCAATTCTTCTTCAATCGAAATTGCTTCTCCTAGAACATAATCTACACTGACATAATCAGAAGAAAGATATGCTGTTTCTCCTTCAAATGCAACAGCAACCCATCCGTCTACCATTTCTACAATATCAAATTTTTCACCTTCTCCAGCAATATCCAAAACATCTGCATCCGTTCCTGGATTTTCCCGAACTCGAAGCCCTCCGGTTAATACATTGCAGACAATATATCCATTTTCTACTGCAAATGCTTCCGCTTCCTTTCCTGTCAGTGTATAAGATTTATATACATATCCTTCTACAGAACCAGACTGTATGCGATACCAATCGCCTTCTTCTCCTAAAATTTCTGCTTTTGTTCCTACATAAAGTTTTCCTACAATTTCACTGTCTGTAGATGGAGTAGAACGAATATTCAAATATTCATCTACAGTAGGAATTACATATCCGTCTAATTCCGATGCTTCTACAATTTCTTTTTGTATTTCCGGCTGTGCTTCCGTGGAAAATTCCATTGTTTTTACGTCTGATTCATTGATAAAAACTCTTTGCTTTGTCACAGCTTCCTTTTCGAGTATGACTTCTTCTGCTGTTGCAGCTTCAATTTTATTCAAATCCTCAAACATAACCGTTTCTGTACAATTAGAATCGGTTTCTTTTGTTTTTTCCTGCGGCACAACGGACTGACCTGCGACTGCTGCCAATGCACAAACCATACCAAAAGCTGCCACTTTATACCGTTTCAACATGACAAATCCTCCATCCAATTTATGTAGGAAATCTTGATATTTCCTGTTCATTGTCTGTAATTATTACAAATTTATTAACTAGACATTTCATATTTTAACAAATATAATATATTTTGTCAAGAGAATTTAAAAAAATAGCAAAAGTCCTTTAAGCAGTTATATAAAAATAAGAAAAGGATTTTATTTATGAACTTCAAAAATCATTAGAAGGTATTAGTTAAAAAGTTTTGACAGATAATATGCTCTTAGTGAATTAGGAGAGTCCATGCGTCCCGTTAATGAACGCCTGTGGAGATAGTAGGTTACAAGGTCGATGAAGCAGGAAGTCTATTGGCTTTAGACAAGGGGTAGTTCACCAGAGATGAAAAACATGAGTGGTATTAAGCAAAATAGTATATACCAGTAAATATTATTGTTGATAATTGTTTTTGTTATTTTTGTTTTTCTTTTTGAAAAGACTTCTGTGCTCCCTGTATGATTGTATCCTCTGGTTTTACTATACCAAGCAGCAGGGGAGAAGTTTTGTCGTGATATTTGTAGTTTTCAAATGCTTTTTGCGGGTTTTTGTTGGCATAGCAGTATTTGCAGCCATTCATGCAGGTATTATAAGCCCCTATGTCCCGACTTTCAATACGATGACAGCCTTGTCGTGAACCTTTATGCTTTAAGTTTTTGAATAGGATACTGTTGGCATTTCCCAAAATATCAAGAGTTATGCAGCCAGAATTTTGGATATGATAATGGGAAAAATCACCGTTTACTCCACAGGTCTGAATAAAAATTCCATTTTTTTCTGCAATCGTTCCAAGTCCCTGTGCTAGTGCGTCCATATCTTGTTCGGACAGGGGAATAAGTTCTGGCATATTACTTTCCAGTTTTTTATGCATTTCAACAAAGCTGAAAATGCAGCGGTCAATATAAGGAGAGAGTATTTTTGCCATATATTCAAAGGTTTCTAAATGCCGTTTAATGGTATATTCTTTTGTCAGCAGAATAGGGTCATATCTCCATGCAATGCGCTGTTTTCCAACTATTTCAGACAATTTTATCAGGGTTTCCATGCTTTCTTCTATGATCGGAACACCCGGCTCAATTTCTTTTCCATAAGCAGTAATTGTATAATGGAAGTAAGTATGGAAATGTTCTGTGATCTCATGCAGACGTGGCAGAATGGGCTTGTAATTCTTAGAGCAGAAAACAACACAGTCTACCATATCTGGAGTTAATTCATAACGTATTACTTTGTTTGGAAACAGTGGGTTGCGTGAAAGCGCATATCCCTCTGAAAAACGGTTTAAGAGCCATTCTGTGTAATACTGGACGATATCTGTTCGTCCTCCTGTATTGATAATCATTTTTTCTCCTTTCTTAAAATGATGTATATTTATAATGTGATTACTTCCAAATCATTAGGGATAAACAGATTGCCATTAAAAAATTTTTTGCCCTCCGTTGTGTACATAAATTTACGTTTTTTTATATTACTGTCCTCTGTATGATATAGAAGCAGATTTTTAACATTCATAGCCTGTGCTGTTTCGCAGGCCTCCTTTACCGTAGAATGGTGTTTTTCGTATGGTTTAAATAACTCTGCCTGTGAATATAAACAAAATGCTTCATGCAGCAGCCAGTCACTGTCTTTTACATATTGGTATGTGTTTTCATGATATGGCTCGTCCCCAAGACAGGTCAGTTTTTTGCTGTTTTCTAATTCCATAGAAAAACCATATTGTTTTGTTTTGGTTGAATGAATATCAAAAAAAGTAACTTTTTTTCCAAGTATGGTTCTGCATTCTTTATCGTTTACCGACTGCAGTAAAATACGCTTTCCTATAAAAAATATTTCTTTTTCTTGCAGAAGCATTTCAGATATGTTTTGTATGCTTGCAATTAACTCATCATGTGCATAAATCGTTAGATTTCCCTCGTACTGTTGTTGGCTCATAGATGCACCTGCCATTCTAATCAGCCAGATAATTCCTATAAGGTGGTCTAAATGTTTATGTGTAACAAATATCGTCCGTATTTCTTTCCAGTTAATTCCTGCTTGCAGAAGCTGTTTAAATATGATATTTCCGCCGCTTCCATCAACAAGAAAATATTCTTTCGGATATGTGGATTGTTCCCACAATACGAAACAGGTATTACAACATTCTGTAACAGTTGCGTGTCCAGTTCCCAACATGGTAATATTCAATTTTTATTCCTCCAATCTGTTTTATACTGTATTCTTTTTTCTAATATCAATTTTGCAAATGCGTTTTATTTTTTAGCTGGTTGTTATTATAATTCTTTGTAATGATACAATATTTTTTCAAAGTCTACGAGATTTATCTAGCTAACTGTTTTCGGCTTATGTCACTTGTTGGATAAGTCTTTCTTATTTCGATAAGTTCCTTTGTTTTTCTTTTATAATAACTCTTTTTTTGAAAATGTCTAGATACTAAAAAGCAAGAAGTCCTAAGATTTCTGCCTTTTCTTTTCTCCAACCAGATAGATCAGGGCGCAATTCTCCCTTATTTCAATCGAAACGAAACGGGTATAAGGTAGGATTTTATCAGCCATAAAACATTCTCTTCCCTATCCTCTGGGATAAACACGTCCCTTTTTTTTCACACCCTGCATAGAAGCCCCGGAATAAGAATCAATAGCAAACCATCATATGGCATTATTGGAAAAACCAAGATCTGGCATAGCTGTAATTTCAACCTCTGGATGGATATTGATCTATTTGGTTGATAGCTTTGAAAATGAGTTTTTCTGTAACTTCTAATATGGGTAAAATTGCTTTTTGTGTATCATCATTTAATCTTTTGTAACAAGAAGTCCCCTACTTCTAAAGTGAGGGATGAATGGCGTCCCATTTTGCCTCTTGATAAATAGAAAATAATATGTTACAATAAAATCAGTCGAAAAATAGAAAATACTTATAAGTTCATAAAATTAGATAGTAATGCAAATTCGGTATTTTTGTTATACTATCATCTTGTACTTGTTGTAAAGTATCGAAGAAAGGTCTTTGATGATGAGTTATGAAAAGAATCGTTTTGGAGTTAAAGTTTTTACTTCCTTCCCACAGGCGGAGTGCTCATTGAAGTAGTGAAGAAGTAGATAGAAACGCAAGGAGAAAATGACCGAAGAAAAAAGAGGTGAAGAGGAAGCCCCCACCTCTTTCGGTGGGGGAAGATGTCACATTTTCAAAAATGAATATTTTGTTAATTCGCTGGGGTTTTTGCCATACTCCCTTTTAAATGCCTTTAAAAAGTTTGAATAGTCACGAAATCCAGATTCCATACAAGCGTAAGTAATATTTTTTCCATTATGGATCATATGATAGGCTCTTGCTAAGCGCTTTTTCATAATATACTGATAGGGAGAAAGTCCAGTATACTCTTTAAATTGATGAGATAAATAGTATTTGCTGATATGAAATTGTTCTGCAATTTGATCTAATGTCAAATTCTCTGACAGATGCTCATTGATATAAGCAATTATTAAATTTAACTGTTCTTGCTTTGCTGTATTTTTATAAGTGGAATTGGGTATATCATAATAGGCACGATTTAATAATACTAATAATTCCACCATAGAAGAATAAGCAATAATATGATTTCCTAATTCATGATTCTGATATTCTCGTTCAATCGTTTTACATACATTCCAAATTTTTGTTATTTGTGCTTTGCTAGGCCGAAATAAGTGGCAATTTCGCTGTGAAGCATCTCGAAAACAAGCAGTCAGATCTTCTCCTATTTCATGCAGACGATGAAAGAAAGATTCATCCAACCAAAAGATAATACATTCGCAGGGCAGACTAAGTGGAAGTGTATCAAGATGATGGGTTTCGTTATGGTTAATTAAAAGAATATCTCCCGGAGATGGATGATAGGTATAACCTTCAATTACATAACTGATATTTCCAGAAATAAACATATAAATTTCATAAAAAGAATGGTTATAAATAGAGATATCAATAGGCTGTCCATAGTAATAATGATGAAATTTATAAAATTGTTTTGCCGACATATGGCATTGGGTAAAGGTTTGATTATCCATATAAACTGCCGATCCTTTCTAAAAATATAGAGAAATTACGAAATCAATTCTATTTTTCAAAAATTTTTGTGATAAATGCTTTATTTTTGTATTATACAGCAATTTTTACCATATTTCAAGCTAAAAACACCAAGTAATTATGCAAAATTACTGGTATAGTGAATTTGTAAAAACTTTGCAAGGAAAAGTGAAGTTTTGGTTAAACTACTAATTAAAAGAAAGGAGCTGAAAAAATATGAAAAAATTTCAAAAAGTACTGACCGCTTTGTTGAGTGCAGTACTGTTATCCACAATGCTGTCGGGCTGCGGCAGCGGGGCAGATGCCGGGAAGCGGATTGTCCGTATCGGACATAATCAGGCGACGGATCATCCTACTCATATTGCGCTATTGGAGTTTGAAGCGTATGTAGAGAGTAAATTGGGTGATAAATATAATATTGAAGTATATCCAAGTGAATTGCTTGGTTCTCAGACCGATATGGTTCAGTTGACCCAGACAGGAGCGATTGATTTTTGTGTAGCAAGTAATTCTATATTGGAAACATTTTCTGATAACTATACATTATTTAATATGCCGTATTTGTTTGCATCCAGCCGAGCCTATCATGCCTCTATGGATGATCCAAATATTACTGATCCAATTTTTGAATCCACGAAAAAAGCGGGCTTTGAGGCAGTGACTTGGATTGATGCAGGAACGAGAAATTTCTATACCGTATCCACTCCGATCTATTCCCCAGCGGATTTAAAAGGATTAAAGATTCGTGTACAGCAGTCACCAACCAATGTAGAAATGATGCGTTTGCTGGGCGGTTCTGCTACGCCGATGGGATTTGGAGAAGTGTATACAGCGCTTCAGTCGAAGATTATTGACGGTGCAGAAAACAATGAAATGGCACTGACTTCCAATGGGCACGGCGATGTCTGCAAATATTATTCTTATGATATGCATCAGATGATACCAGATATTTTAATTGGAAATTGTGCATTTCTAGATGATATGCCGGCAGAGGATCGTGCCGTATTTGAAGAAGGATTTCTTTTGGTAAATCAGGTAGAACGGGAAGAGTGGACAAAGGCGGTAGAAGCTGCAAAAGAGAAAGCGGCAAACGATCAGGGCGTGGAATTTATCTATCTAGATACAGCACCATTTCAGGAAATTTGTTCTCCGATGCATGAAAATGTATTAGGACAGTATCCAGATTTACGACCGTTTTATGAAAAAATTCAGGAATATAATCAATTGTATCCGACAGATGCAGTGGAAGGAGGTTCAGAGGAATGAAAAAACTCCGTACAACACTTACATTTTTGTTAAATATATTGGCAGGAGGCAGTTTCCTTGTTATGGTAATTTTAACCTGCTGGCAGGTATTTACACGTTATATCTTGGGAAATCCGTCTTCATGGTCGGAAGAATTGGTATCTTATATGTTTGCCTGGATGAGTTTACTGGGAGCTTCGATTGTTACTTCAGAAAGGGGACATATGAATATCCCGATTTTGGTAGAAAAGGCAAGTCCTGCTGCACAGAAATTTTTACTCTGTCTGGGTGAGGTAATAGCATTTTTATTTTCTGCAATTATTCTTGCTTATGGCGGAATTCAGATTACAAATCTGGCGATGGGACAGATGACGTCCTCGTTGGGTGTGCCGATAGGTATTTTTTATATTGTCCTGCCTCTTTGCGGAATTTTAAATATGATTTATACTGCATTAAATGTGGCGGATATTTTACAGCAAAAGGAGGGAAAATAAATGGCAATTCAATCTTTATTTATTATTTTGGCTGTATTGATTGTACTTCTTGCTTTGGGCGTGCCGATTGCATATGCCATTGGAATCTCATCTTTGGTAACTATTTTGCAGACGGTTCCTCTGGATGTTTCGGTGGTTACGGCAGCACAGAGAACGTTTGTTGGAATGAGTAAATTTAGCTTGACGGCGATTCCTTTTTTTATTCTGGCAGGAAATTTGATGAATCAGGGCGGTATTGCAAAGCGGTTGGTTGACTTTGTTATGGCACTGCTTGGAAAATTTCCGGGTGCGCTTTTGGTAACAAATGCAGGGGCAAATGCACTGTTTGGAGCGATTTCCGGTTCAGCGTCTGCGGCAGCCGCAGCAGTTGGAAGTATGGTAAAAGAGGGACAGGAAGAGCAGGGATACGATCCGGCACTCTGTGCGGCAACCAATGGTGCATCTGCACCTTCCGGGCTTTTGATTCCTCCTTCTAATGCATTGATTACCTATTCTTTGGCTTCCGGCGGCACATCAGTAGCGGCATTGTTTTTGGCAGGATATGTGCCGGGGATTCTTTGGACGATTTGCTGTATTGCAGTTGGAGTGATTATTGCACTTCAAAAAGGATATACAGGGGTAAAAGGAAAATTTGACTGGAAAAATCTTGGCGTTTGTACACTTCGGGCGATTCCGGCACTTTCTTTGATTGTAGTTGTAATCGGAGGAATTGTAGGAGGTATTTTTACTGCAACAGAAGGTTCGGCGATTGCTGTAGTTTATGCTTTGATTTTAGGAATCTGTTATCGGAATATTACGCTGAAGTCATTTTGGAATATTGTAGTGGACAGTGCAAAGATGAGCGGTATGGTTGTATTTTTAATTGGTGTATCGAATATATTGGGCTGGATTATGGCATTTATGCAGATTCCGCAGGCTGTATCGGCAGCACTTTTGGGGCTTACGGACAGTAAGATTATTATTTTGCTGATTATGAATATCATTTTATTGATTGCAGGTACTTTTATGGATGTAACTCCGGCTATTTTGATTTTTACACCGTTATTTTTGCCTATTGTAAAAAGTTTTGGTATGAGCCCGATTCACTTTGGACTGATTTTGGTTTATAATCTTTGTATCGGAAATATTACGCCTCCAGTTGGAAACACTTTATTTGTAGCGATTAAAGTGGGGCGGACGACATTGGCTAAAACAATACCATATATGCTTTGGTATTATATTGCTATCTTAATTGGATTATTGTTAGTGACTTATATACCTTTTATCAGTATGGGATTGCCTACTTTGGCTGGATTGGTTTGATGTGAGTATATTAAAAAAATTAAGAGAGAAGGAGGATTTTTTTATGAAGATGACATTTCGTTGGTACGGCGAAGGGAACGATAGTATTACTCCTCAGCAGATTAAACAGATTCCGGGAGTAACAGGGCTTGTTTGGGCGCTGCATTATAAGCAGGCAGGAGAAGTCTGGGAAGTGGAAGAAATTAGGGAAGCACAGAGGCAGATTGAGGGAGCGGGATTTCATATGGAAGTAGTGGAAAGCGTCAATGTGCATGATGATATTAAAATCGGACTTCCTACCCGGGATCAGTATATTGAAAATTATAAGACTACTTTAAAAAATCTTGCCCAATTTGGGGTAAAAGTGGTAACTTATAATTTTATGCCGATTTTTGACTGGACACGTACCGATTTATTTCATCCTATGGAAGATGGATCTACGGCTTTATTCTATGAAAAAGCGAAGATTCAGGATGACTATAAGGAAATGGCAAAATATATTTTGGAAAATCTGCATGGGATGACATTTCCGGGATGGGAGCCAGAGCGAATGGCACAGCTAGATGAATTATTTGAGAAATACCGTCCGGTAACAAAGGAAAAACTCTGGGAAAATTTAAAGTATTTTTTGGAAGCAATTATGCCTACCTGTCATGAAACCGGAATTAAAATGGCGATTCATCAGGACGATCCGCCTTGGGATATTTTCGGACTGCCTCGGCTTTTGGTAGATAAAGATTCGATTGGACGGTTTTTGCATATGGTAGATGATGAATATAATTGTCTTTGCCTCTGCTCTGGATCACTTGGAGCAAATCGGGAAAATCGTGTTTCGGATATTATTCGGAGTTATTGTGATCGAATTGCATTTGCTCATATTCGAAATGTAAAACATTTTGAAAACGGAGATTTTACAGAAGCATCTCATCGGGACTGTGATGGAGATGTTGGAATCCTAGATATTATGAAGGCTTATCATGACTGCGGATATACCGGATATGTACGGCCAGATCATGGACGGCATATTTGGGATGAAAAGTGTCGCCCGGGATATGGGCTTTATGATCGGGCTCTTGGAATTATGTATCTTTGGGGCTGCTGGGATATGCTAGATAAACTGGACGGAAAAGTTGAATAATAAAAGATCCGAAAGGAGAAATTTTTATGAAATTGTCTTTAGAATCGATAAAGGAAAAAGAAGCTTGGAAGGGCTATCATCTTCCAGAATTTGATCCAAAAGAAATTATGGAAAATACTAAGAAAAAACCGCAGTGGATGCATTTTGGATCGGGAAATATTTTTCGTATTTTTCCGGCTGTACTTTGCCAGCGTTTGATTGAACAGGGAAAGATGGATACCGGAATTGTCTGTTGTGAGGGATATGACGATGAAATTATTACAAAGTGTTTTCGTCCTTATGATAATTTAACCATAGGTGTTACATTGAATATGGACGGAAGGCTGGAAAAAGAAGTGATTGCTTCTATGGCAGAAAGCTTGACCATGCAGTATGATCAGGAGAGAATTACAGAGATTTTCTGCCAGCCTTCTCTTCAGATGGTATCTTTTACAATAACAGAAAAAGGATATTCGCTTCGCAATGCAGCACATGAATTAGTACCTGCGGTTTTGGAAGATATGAAAAATGGGCCAGAAAACTGCAAGACATTTATGGCACAGCTTACAGCAATGTGCCTTGCTAGAAAAGCAGCCTGCAATGCACCTTTGGCTTTGGTAAGTATGGATAATTGTTCTCATAACGGAGAGAAACTGCAGGCAGCAGTTTTAGAGATTGCAAAAGCTTGGCTTGACAACAAAAAGATTGTACAGGAAGAATATGATTATTTAGATCAGAAGATTGCATTTCCTTGGAGTATGATTGATAAAATTACACCTCGTCCGCATCCGGCTGTAGAGGAACAACTGATTGCAGACGGATTAGAAGAGATTAGCCCATTTGTCACAGCAAAACACACCTATATCGCTCCTTTTGTAAATGCAGAGAAGCCGCAGTATCTGGTAATTGAAGATCAGTTCCCAAATGGAAGACCGCCTCTTGAGCAAGCAGGAGTGATTATTACCAGCCGGGATACTGTCAATAAAGTAGAGAAGATGAAAGTTTGTACCTGTCTCAATCCTCTGCATACCTGTTTGGCTGTCTATGGATGTATTTTAGGATACACTTCGATTGCAGAAGAGATGAAAGATCCGCAGCTTCGGGATTTTATTGATCAGATGAGCCATAAGGAAGGGATGCCTTTTGTAGTAGATCCAGGAGTAATTGATCCAAAACAGTTTTTAAATGAAGTGTTAAACGAGCGTTTTCCAAATCCTTTTATGCCGGATACGCCGCAGCGAATTGCTACAGATACATCTCAAAAACTTTCGATTCGGTTTGGAGAAACAATAAAGGCTTATATAGAATCTTCTGAACATGATGTTTCAGAATTGACACTGATTCCTCTTGTACTTGCAGGATGGCTTCGATATCTGATTGGAGTGGATGACAGTGGAAAGAAATTTGAAGTAAGCCCAGATCCGCTGCTTTTGGATATGCAGAAAAAGATGATCGGAATAGAGTTGGGAGTAGGTGTTGACAAAGAAAAACTTCGACCGATTTTATCGGATGCTTCTATCTTTGGAGTGGATTTATATAAGTGTGGATTGGCAGAAAAAGTGGCCAGATACTTTACAGAACTGATGACAGGAGTAGGAGCAGTTCGGGCTACTTTGAAAAAATATGTCGGATAATATTGGTAAGGGCAGTTTTTCAATATAATTGAATAGTTAAATTTCAAATAAAAATTTAGAACAGCAGAATTATATAATAAAAAGCTAGGGAAAAGAGTTAGTTTTTTGATATATGATTTTGCTGTTTTTTCTGTTTTCTGGGAGGGGGACGCCAAAATCCAATAGAAGGATTTAAAATCTCAATCGGTTTATGATGAATCGTTGCGGATGGAAGATTTGCTATTTTTCCGAAAATGTTAAAATGCGTTGCTTGCGGCAACGGGCAGTTTAGCCTACAATAGGGGTAACAATCGAAAGGAGGCTATCCCTAATGCTCAACGAAAATATTAAAGCAATCAGAAAATCAAAGGGACTTTCACAACAAGAGCTTGCTGTCAGGCTGAACATCGTGCGACAGACAGTTTCTAAATGGGAGCAAGGATTATCAGTTCCCGATTCTGATATGTTAATCTCCTTATCAGAAGTGCTTGAAACACCTGTAAGCACACTGTTGGGAGAAACTGTTATTGAAACGGAGGCGGATACTTTAAAAGCCATTTCCGAAAAATTGGAGGTGATAAACTTGCAACTGGCACAAAGGAAAACCATGAGAAGAAAAATGATGTATTGGTCGCTTATTTTGTTATGCACAATTATAGTAATAGTCTTTGCAATCTTATTGGAATTAGAAAGTTCTTACTTGGGGTGGAATTATAGTGACCCTGAAACTGCTGTTCTTGGAGTGGTATTTCACTCATTTGAATGGCTGTTTGTCAGAATAGCACCGATTATCCTTATTGGGGCAATTATTGGAATTTTCTTAACATGGAAGAAAGAATAAAACCATCCTTTTTGGACAAAACTCGGATTTTAAGATTTATCGCAATCGGAAGATTTTGTATAGTAAAAAGTGTCCCCATTTTTTAGATACTCCCAAGTGGAATCTGTAAAAGTGACAGTTGCTGTTTGATCCTTAATAGTAATAATACCGCTGATTGGATTTCCGGCAGGATCTGTTGCCGTGAAGTACATACCATCTGCAGTTAGTTCTCCGATTCCGTCATCCATATAAGCTAAACGGTAGATTCCTATTATAATCTGGTATTTTCCGCTGTCGTCCTTTTCAATTTCAAGAAACGGTTCTTCAACATCGGAGTCTAAATATTCTCCAATATAGATAGCATCATTTAAATAGGGAGTTGGTTGGGATGACGTTTCTATAGATAGTTTTGGCGGTAATTCAGTTGTAGCTGTATTTGAAGTTTTCTGAGTACAGCTACTTAATAGTATTATTCCCGTATAAAGAAAGATTAAAATTTTATGTTTCATAATAAATACTCCTTTTTTAAACAAAATTATAGCATATTTATAAAGATATTCAATAGTATAATTTAATTAGACTTTTGAAGGTAAAGTGCTGCTGCAAAGGGGTTTCTTTCATTGGACGCCAGAGGCAGTTGGTCGGATCACGGCAGAAGTTTGGATGAGATTCTTTTTTCGAATCTGGCGTCCTCTATTTATATTTTTTGAAGCCAAATAGAGGAAGCCAAAAGCAGAATAAAGATCGATTCAAAGTCCCTCCGTTTTCTAACATAAGAAAGAAGTGAAGGTATAGGAAAAATGAAAATTGTAGAATTATAGAAAAAATTGTAAAAAAATAGAAAAAGTTGTCGAACGAAATTCCTTGAAATTTCCAATTTTTCGACTTATAATGGTAAAAGTTTACAAAATTTGGTTTTTTATTACAAATAAGGGAGGGATAATTGATTATGAGTAAAGGAAAAAAAAGGACATTGGCAGTTGTCGGAATTCTTTTGCTCTTGGCGTTGACAGTAGGGATTTGCTATATTATTTTTACTAAAAATACTGCTGAGGCTGATTTGCTATATGAAGATAATGCTACAATGGGAATTATGCCGGGAATTGATATTGAGCAAAGGCAGGCAGAGTTGCAGGAATTATTGGATCGAAGTATGATTGCTTTTTCTATTAATACTTCTCCTGTGTTTTTGAATGGGACTTCAGAGGGAAATTTGCTGATTGAAAATCCGGGGCATAATGCAAAACTTCTGCGGATTAATATTTTGATAGATGATACAGAAGAGGAAGTATATGCTACAAAGTTTTTAAAACCGGGAACTTATATTGAATCGGCTAAGTTGGATAAGGTTTTGGAGAAGGGCAGCTATAATGCAACCGCTTATTTTTCTGCTTATGATGAAGAAACCGGAGAGTATATCGGGCAGACCGGAGCACAGATTGTGATTAATGTGCAGAATTAATATTTTATGGTTTTATCAGAAATGATAAAGATTGTGCTATAGACATACTGTAATAAATGCCGATTAGGAGGTATTTATGAAGAAAAAATCAGTTATTTTACAACTTGCAGTAGCAGCAACATTACTTTTTTCTACGGCTGCATATGCTGCGGACATTACTTCAACACAGGATATTCCGGTTGGCAGTTCCGGGCAGATGGAAATGGTTGGAACAATAGAGCCATCGATTCTTTCTGTTACAATGCCGTCTTTTGTTCCATTTAATATCAGCAATAGTCTTTCTACACAGAATAAGGTTATTTCTCCGAGAATTAATGTAAAGAATAATTCTAACGTTCCGGTTCAGGTAGATGTTACTTATGCAAGTGTAGATATCAGTAAGCTGAAAAATACACAGTGGAGCGATACAGGGGCTGTAAATGCAAATCAGATTGCGATTGGCTTGAAAGAGGAAGAAACAGAGAATACAATGCCGACGGATTTAGCACATGCTAGATGGTTGAAAGCAAATGTAAAACAGGATATGAATGTTATGATTCTGGATGCAAATCAGGAAGGGGCAATGTATGTTGTCGGGACATTGGGACAAAATGTTTCAGAAAGTGCAACATTTAACGTAACGCCTACTTTTGTTGTCAGCAGAACATCAATTACAGAAAATTAAACAATTTCTTTGAAAAGGCATTTGTTATAGTATGTGTATATATAAAAACGATAAAGGAGTATCGCCATGACCGTTTATTATTTTTTGATTTTTGCATTGATGGGTCTGGGGTATGTTCTGACAGAAAAGAAAAAGGAAAACAAATTAACGATCTGCTATTTAGCGGTATCGTTTTTTGTGTTTACTTTTATTGCCTCGTTTCGTTATGCGATTGGATTTGATTATTTTTCTTATCAGGAGATTTATGAAAGAGTTGCAGAATGGACGTTTGGCGATATTTTTTCTTTTTATTGGTATGAACCATTTTTTTTTCTTTTATGTAAATGTTTTTCTTTATTTGGCTGTTCGTTTTCTGGTTTTTTATGGGGGATTAATGCTTTTTTATTTTTGGTAGCGGTTTGGTTTATTTATCAGGAATCGAAAATGCCTTGGATTAGTGTAGGGCTTTATATTATGCTGCAGTTTTTTGCTTATAATATGAATTTAATTCGGCAGTCGATAGCAGTAGCTTTTTTTTTGAT
>CAJUGZ010000050.1 GCA_910585855.1 uncultured Lachnospiraceae bacterium
TCCATGCAGGGTATGCAAAAAAAGGGGCGTGTTTAGCCCGTATAAAAGGGAAGCTGTTTTGTTGCGGTAGATCACATCCTTTGGTATACCCGTTTTGTCTTGGCTGCAGTGAGGGCGAATTGCGCCCCGGTCTGTCCGGTTAGATGTGTTATCATGCAGAAGTCTTAGAACTTCTTACTTTTTGGAAACCGGAACAGCAGGATGCCTAGTGGGTTCGCATCTGGCGTCCTCTTGGAAAAAATAACTTACTCCAACTCTGAAATTTCTTCCATCAAAGCCCCTTCTCCAGAAAGCACATAATCCCAAATCTCAAAAAACTCTTTTGTCACACTATAAATATCCTGTATCAGCATCTTTTGTCTTTCCAAAGATTCGTTATTTAAATAATACTTTTCCCGATCATCTATAATCGTAGTAAAAGTCTTAATATTCTCTTTACAAACATCACTCATATCGGAAAACTGCCGATCAAATTTATCCATAATATGTTCCATTTCCAAGACTACCTGATCTAAACCATCTTTTACACACTGCTGAAATTTCACATTATCCCTTACCAGATCACAAATAGAAGCATAAAAACGTTCTTTAAAATCTGCCTTATAGTTTTTCTCTGAAATCTCTTTGGTATAATATTCTACCCGTCCTGTCTGTTTATCTAAAAAATTTCGCCAAAGCTGATAAACCCAATTCATCTTTCGATCTACCGCCAAACCCCGCAGTTTCCAAAGCCTATCTTTAATATCACTGCTTACTACAATTCCATTCATATTGAGATCGTTTTTTACCTTTGGCAGTCCAAAAGTAAAATCTGGTATCTCCGGTATATGAAACCGTGCATATTTTTCCAGTTTCTTTCTGCACTCTTCTGAAGCATCCTCAATTTGCTGCAGCCTTTTATTGATAATCTCTTCAATCTCTGTTTTAATTTGATCCACATTTTGCTGCTGCGTAAGCACCGCTTCTCCATAATAACTGCCGATTACATCTTCCGCTGCCTTTTTTAACAGTTTCTCAGAAACCAAGGTAGAAGCAACGGCATCCAAATCGCCCTTTTCGATTTTTCCCCCTTTTGTCTTTTCCCGAATCCCTTCTACAAAATCTCTATAAGTCTGATCCTGAATTACTTTAAAAAACTGATCGGTCATCTCTAAATCACTGGGCAGATTTTCTTTATTTTTTCGAATATTTTCTGTTACACCCTGTTTTACTGCCTCAAATCCAACAGTGCCTCCGGCTTTCTTTGCATAGCTTTCGATTACACCGGAATCTGTCACCAATGCCAAATCTGCCTCTGTAATCCGATCCATCAATATTTCATCTGTATTTTTTTTAAATTCATTGATAATCTCCGTAATACTATTGATCTGATCCTGATTGAGATGAATCAGTTGTTCAATATTATCGGTATAATCAATCACTGACTGAAGCTGCTTTATCTGCATATCAATTACTGCAGCTACATTATTGATAATTTCTTCCCGTGCCTTTGTACAAATGACATAGGATACATAATTTAATAAATCAGGAATCCCACTTCGCTGTTTTAGTGTCTTTGCCGTCACCCCTATAATATTATGACAGGAATCCATAAAGCCAACCTGTCCGTCTAACCATGCAAGCTGCTCCCTATATTTTGGAAACCTTTTCTTTATTGGACGGATATCTGAATATAAATCATTGGATTCGGAAAAGATTCTTCCGCATCCTTTTTCACATTCTATTGTACGGAAGTACTGCAAAGCAGAGGTTGCAAAAATAATACAGTCTTTATAGTCACTATTAATCTCGCCTAAGCGGTTTCGAATATAATCAATCGACTTAATCGTTGATTTTGCTGTATTGGTATCGGTATATACCGTGTCCATTTTATTGATTACAAAAATCAAAGATAAAAATTTTCCGCTTTTGGTAAACTCTTCTTTAATTTTTCTCAGATATGCCTCTTCGGAAGTCGTCAGATGCTTGGTAAAATCAATCGCAAAAATTGCTACATCACACTTCTTTATCGCCTCCACTGCTGAAAAAGCCAAATCCATTCCTGCCGCATCTGGACCGGGCGTATCAAAAACAGTAAAACTTTCAAAACGATTGCCCTCTGTCACATATGCAATTTCCATATCCTCCATTTTATAGTTATGTTCCTGATCTTCTTGTGCCTTTTTAAACTCAGTATCTATTCTGCTATACAGTTCCTCTGCCGTATCATAAATACTTTCTTCTTTTTTATAAAATAAATGATACTTTTCATCTTCGCTTTTTTTATAAATACAAGTATTCGGAGTTGCCAATTCCAAACTAGTAGGAGCTAATTCTTCTCCCAACATACTGTTAATAATCATGCTTTTGCCTGTCTTTTTTGAAGCGGCAACCGCAATCTTCATTTCTACTCCTTTAGCTTTCTCCAAATTTTCCAAAATCGTTTCACAATTTTGGATTACCTTCTCTAGTTTTTCTAAAAATTCTTTTTGTTCCTCTTTTATCGTATCTTCTGAAATTTCAGAGTATTTCTTTTTAAGGAATTCAAGCTGCTCGACTGATTGGCTGACTGCAAATGACAAATCATTGCTTTTATCCATAAACCGTTTGATTCTTTCTTCATCCTTTGCTTCGGATTTCATTAAAATATTAACAGAAGAAACCGGATAGCCGATATAAATTAACTGCTGCACAATATCTGCCAGCACCGTACGTTCCTGATGATTTACAATAATCCTACAGGGTATGGTTTTATCCAATTTTTCTATTAATTGACTGATACAAGACAGATTACAGCCTTCCGATTCTTTCTTATCGAAATAAGTCAGATCCAAATTCTGCTTCTCATAACAAACTTTAAAATTATATAAAAAATCATTGCTTAAGCCGTTGCTTTTTAAACTATCAATATAAGCAAACAGCTTGATCTGCGGATGGGTAAAAACAAATACTACTTCAGGATCTTCTTCTAGTGCGGCTATTATCATGCCAATATCATTCTGTATCTTTTTTCCACTTAAAAAAACATACTTCATAAAACTTCCTCTTTCCTATTGTGTACTATTAATTGTGGCAATGATTTTATTAATCTCCATCATAAAGGCAGACTTCATCTTTCTCTCTGCCTCCGCACGATCCAAATTATCAAACTCTTCCGCCTTGATAAATTCAATATTATTAGAAACAAAGGCATTAAACTCCTTGCTTTCAATCCATGAAATCACATACTCGATTGACTTTACTTCTCGTGCAACAAATGACTTTTCTATATTGATTGCTCTGATAAATGCATGAAGAAGCACATCTCTTAAAATATCAATATCACAGGCAAAATCTCTTTTCATATCTTCATAAGTCCGATTGCTTCTAAGCTTTGCAAAATAATTGGCATATGCCTTTTTAAATTCTGTCGGATTAGAAAGATCCGCCTGAATCGCATTGTTTTCTTCCTCTTCCGGCAATTCCTTTACAATTCTTTGCAGCAGCATACTTACTTTTGCCGAAATAGTAGTCTGATTTTCATTTTCCACATCGCAGTCTTCTAAAATATCTGTAATAATCTGATCACATTTTTCATAATCTCTTTTTACAATCGTTGTAATCAATTTCAAATTCATCGGCGAAAGTTCTTTTAATCCGGTAATCATCTTTACTGTATCTGCTAATTCCTTTGTCTTTTGCTCACAGGATTCCTTGTTCGAGGAACGATTATAATCATGAAACAGCAGCAAATTACAAAGAATCTGATCTTTTGGTGCTTTGTGTATATAATCTAATTTATTCTCTTCTTTTAAATCAGGATTATAAAATACAGAAAAACTAAAGAAATTATCCATTTCTGGAACAAATTTATTATATCGTTCTTCTGAATACGTACATTGTATCAATATTTCATAAATATCTCTGGAAAATCGCTCTATTAAGCTTTGATAATATCCCTCATCTGTACCGCCGGTAATTTTATTGGAAAACTTTTCTTCTAATTGTGTATAAATTTTATTATAATAAGGCGAGGTATTGGAAAGATTCATTGCTTCCATCACAATCGACATAATATCCCCATGACATTTTATATGATTTTCTACTGAAATCGCCATAATTGCATGGAAAAAATCATGATACATCTTTTCAAACTTCTCTCTGCGCAGCGGTGCTTCAATCGTTTGCGGTGCTTCATGTTCTGTTACACTAGAAATATAACATTTATGTGCTTTCTTTAATTCTTCTTCTGTAATCTGATAATTTTCTACTGTAATTGTATTTAAAATATATTCAGCAATTCCCTTTGACAGCGGCTTTTCTGACTGCATCTTCCCTCTTACAATATCATCTCGGTAGGACTGCAGATTCTTTACCACCTTTTCAATAAATTCACTTTTAAAATTCAATGCCAAATCAATTTTATCTCCTGTTGCAAAATCCTCCGTTTCCGAAACGGCATATCTTTTATTGACTTCCTCAAATGCAGCCGAAAGTGCACCTTTGATCTTATTGATACGTCTTTTAAACACTTCAAAACGGCAGGTTCGATTATATTCCTCTAAAGCCATACGTATATCATTGATTCCGTCTTCTAATCCTCTCATCTTTAACGGGCTGATATAGTCATTGCTTTTATCTTCCGGCGGCAGCTTTCCGATTTTTTGCAGATGTGCATTAGAAGAACCAAAAAATATCCTGTCCTTATACTTTTCATCTAATATATTTCTTTTTGTAATCCATTCCTCATAGGTAATCTCTTTATTTTTTGAAATATTTGCCCGATCGGCTTTATTCGCAAATACAAATAATTTATCATTTAAAACCGTACCGTCATTGTCACACTCTCGAAAGATATCTAATACCTCCCCTGTCAGACTTGGTTCATCTGCTTTTGCTATAATTACAATCGCATCTGCACTTTTCATTCTGGCACGGGTTTGCTGCTGATGCATCTCAGTTGGAGAATTAAAGCCCGGAATATCATAGATCAAAGCATTCGGCATTTTTTCTAATAATCTCGATCCAATCGTAATCTCCTTTACCGCAATCGCTTTGCTTGGTTCTTTAATAAATCCCTTAAATTCTTCAAATGCCTCCCCGCTAAACTGCTTTGTGGGATTTCCCAGATAATTTAGAATATTTTGTTTATTATCAATCGTATCTAAGATATCTTGATTTAATGTACTGCCATATAACTTCTGACTGTTGGTATCTAATTTCTGGAACAGCTGCTCATACTGCTGTCTTGTCATCAATTCAAATGCATATTTTTCAGAATTTGCAATTCCTATTTTCTTCAATTTATCCGAAAAATTTCTTGCAAATTCTTCCTTTGTATAAAAAGAAATCTCCGCAATATCTGCTTCATTATAAGCAATACAGGTAGAAGTATACGTGCAGCGTCCCTGATCGGTCGGAAGCAGGCTATTTTCGATAAAAGCATTGGAAAAAGAACTTTTCCCTGCTTTTTCCAAACCAACAATGGCAATTTCAAACTCATTATTTTTTAGTTTATGAAACAGTTTCTCCGAATCTGTTTTCCATTCAACCAACTTTTCCCTTAACGTATCCGCCATGATGGAATAACTATCCATACTCAGTATATTAGAAATCCCGTTGATAATCACTTCCAATATCCGAATATACTTTAACTTCTCAATTTCCCAACTTCCCATAAAAAGTATTCCTGCTACGAAAAACAAACGCATCCTGCATTGATATTGTTTACAAGCGTAAGTTTCTCTTTTTTCTAGCTTTTCCTTTCCTAATATTTTCTATTAATTTATTTCCCGTAAATTGGCAGAATATCTAAATTCTTATGTAAAAATGTATTTTAAAAATCCTTAACTGCATGTCCTTTTTCCGTAAAATACGCATATCAGAAGAGAGATCTACATCAGAACCATCCGAACTTACATTTTCTTGCCAGAGTAGAAAGATACAAAACCCAGCAGTGAAAAACCAGTCGAAAATAATATTCCTCTATAAACCTCTCCTCTGATTCAAGTCATTTTATTGTTTCATACACTTTTGCAAACTTTTTAGACTCGCTTATTTACAGGTCTTTCTAACTAGAAATATATAACAAAACCTACCTATTTGTCAAGACATATCTTTTACAAAAGCGAATCTATCGCCCTATTTTACCAGAATTTTTACTTCCAAATTTTGGAATATATATATTTAAAAAATCTTATATTTTATAATAGTTTCTGATAATTTTTGTAAACCTGTCACAGGAGGCTGAAATGGAAAGGAAGGTCTATTCCGAGTCCGCTTTCGCTTAGCATTTCCTATTTTCATAACGGACACATAAGGCACGAAAACACAACAATACCGTGCCTAAGTGCCGATGGGAAATGATGACCCTTCATAGACCTTCCTTTCCATTTCAGCTATAGCTGGCAACAGAATAAAACAAAAACTTTCCTTTTCTAATTTAAACGTTCAATCTCATCTCCCTGACTTCGCAGCCACATATCAATTCCACTTCCAAATACCTCTGCACTAATTGTATATACTCCATTCTCTTCTGAAAGAATCTTTGCTGTCGGTAAGCGATCCTGTACATTTTCTATATTGTCGCCATAATAGCGAAACTTTACTCTTTGAAGCTTTCCGCCATACATAAACTGAATTCGTTTTCTAAATTCGCCTTCCTGAAAACGATCTTTATATGGAATATGAAACTTTTCATTCAATACTTTTAACTTTTTAATTCGATCTATCCGATAGATCGTAGGAAAGGAATCATTCAGAACATCAAAGCGTTTCTGTACTTCTTCATCATCAATAAATGCTGTTAAATAAAAATAATATTCTGAAAACATAATTGCTGCTGGTTTCAATTTGCGCTTTACCATTCCCTTTTTTTTATTATATTCCACTTCAATATAATTATGTCCCTGTATTGCCTGTCCAATATCCCACATCATATCCATAAATTTTACGCCATGTTTTAGTTCTACATAATAATATTCTTCATTCCTAATCAAATCTTTTATCATCTTCTGATCATCCTTTGGTACACAGCAAGAAATCAGCTTCGCAAGCATGATTTTCATTTCTTCTTTTATAAACGCTCTACTGTCTAATAAAATTTTACACAATGCCAGAATTTCACTATTTGTAAATTTCGTTTTTGATATATGTTCTAAACAATATCCTTTTTTTCTGGGGTCATAAATCACTGAATCAACATATCCTTTTCTTTTTGTTTGCCAATCTAAAAAACTTCTAATATCATCAATATCTCTTTGTATACTTCTTTTCGTTACATTATACTCCTCTGCTGCCTTTGCCTTATTTATCGAACGTCCTTCCATTAAACCAGTATAAATCCCAAGAACACGTTTTATTTTATCTTTTCCTTCACTTTTCATAATGCCTCCATTTTTTTACATAATCTGTCCTTTCCGACATCCTTAAAGTAACGAAATTATTTCTTCTCTTTTACTTCTACTTCTAACAATCACTGCCTTGAATTAATTTATTAAAATTCCCGAAGATAAATTCTTCTTTTATCTTTCTAATATACTTCGGATCGGTCAATAAATGCTTAATTGTAACTAATAAACCTCCAATATCTAGCTGCCTGATTGCCTTATTATTTCCGCTTGCTATATTTCCTCCTACCCAGATTAAATTACTAGATGTCGCTATACTATTAGAATACATAATAATTTTTCTAGTTCTGACATTATACAAATCTTTTGTCAACGTTTTATTAGCATCATAAAGAAGTAAATGTATTGTGCTTATAATAAAATTAATCAGATTAGATAATAAAGCTGATATTCCTGCCTTCACTATATCTCCTGTATTAATATAATTCTTTGTTATTGTTTCTACATTTTTATTACTAAGAACTAAATTTGCTCCCGGAAATTGTATCCCAAAAGTGGTATACATGTCTGTTCCAATATGTATAATTTGTTTAATAAGTGCCGCTGTAAAAGCTTCTGGCTCTTCTTTTATCCTCCGATACATCTCCGTCAGCATAATGGAGGTACTTGCTTCTACTCCTATCAGGGGATTTTTAAATTCTTTTGTATATATGACATGATTAGTTGTTAATATAGGCAACCCTCCAACTAATGGTCTTTTTACGCATGTAATAGTATTTGTCATAATATTTGCTATTCCAAAAATCAATCCTGCTACTGGATCATGTCCTAAAGTTGAAAATCTATGATTTGCTCCTTTAAATAATCCTAGTTTTCCTTCCATTACAAATTCACTCAGATCAAAATCCCATTCAGGAATATTTTCTCGTTTTAACATTCGAGCTAATGCCTTTTCTGTCAAAGGGGAAGTTGCATCATAAGGTACACCTTGAGTTGAAACAATATGTTCCATAGAAGCATAATAAGGACGTTCTGATATACTTTTTCCATTATTTAATTTCCCTAGTATCTTTTCCTGAAACTTATGAAGGTTTTCTTCA
This sequence comes from uncultured Lachnospiraceae bacterium, assembly GCA_910585855.1. Classification (GTDB taxonomy): domain Bacteria; phylum Bacillota; class Clostridia; order Lachnospirales; family Lachnospiraceae; genus MGBC114844. The sequence goes on from CAJUGZ010000050.1 coordinate 8,408, forward strand.
TTTCGATTCCCTTTTCCTGCATTTTCAATATTTGTAATATCATTGACGATAACAATTCTTGTCAGTTGCAATGCCACAGCAACAAACAAAAACATGATATCCATACCCTGCAGACCTGTCTGTTTTTCAAACTCTTTATCTAAATTATCTAATATTTCTTTACTATGATGCGCCACATCTGCTGCTCTGTATAATTCATTTGCTGTCATTTCCATATTATTCAATATAACATTTACATCACTATAAAGAGCCTTTCTCTTTCTTTCTAAATCCTCTAAAGCCATTCCATATATCCTCCACTTTCAGCCAGTCCTAAGTTTTGTCAACTCATTATACTGATCTCTCATTTGCATTACTTTATCATCTAAAAGTTCTGTATTATAACCTTGTTCTTTTAAATATCTATTTTGTTCCTCAAGATTCTTCATATATGCAGCGTACTCAGAAAGTAATTGTTCATATTCCTCAACTTTTTCTTTTATGTTCTCTCTTTCCTTCATCATTTTATCTGCTTCCTTACAAAGTTTTACTTCATATTCTTCTGATGCCATATAATAACCTTGCTTCATGCCATCAATTTTATACTTTGCTTTTTCTTTTTGCTGCAAATCAAAAAAATGTGCTGCTGCCAGCCAGCCGATTGATTCCGTTAAAGTAAATGCTGTTGCTGTATTAATTGCATTGCCAAGCCCGGGAATCCAACCTAATAAAATTTGTGTAGCACCTCTCCCAACAGCGGCTGCAGCTGCTCCGCTTATAATACCTTTCGCCAATCCCTCTGTCACCCTAATGCCAAATACTCCTCCTAATGATGTAATCATAGTAATTTGAATCGGAGTAATCACTGCGGAATCCACAAGAGGAATTTGAGCTAAACTAGTACCTACACCGCCTGCTGCAACAGATGCTGCATGAATAATAGCATTGCATTTCATTGTCTGTTCTTCTGTCAAACCTAATTTTCCTACTTCTCCTGATGGCTTAAAACACATCATATCATTATAATCTAAAACTTTTCGCTTTAATTTCCACAAAACATTTCCTATATTCGCTTTATCAAAAGAATACTCCGCTATGGATAATACATCTCCATTCGAAAATGTTATAGTCATAGAGGCATCTGTAGTATCATATATCCTTCCCTTCTTATCTGGTTCGATTTCTATATTAACAACATCCTGATAATTAAAATAAAATACTTTTTTTAACACATCCGTATAATAAATACCTGTTGTAGTAAATACAATTCCACTTTTTCCGCCCATTATACTTGTATCCAAAAATGCTACAATATTTTCCGTATTTATATTGGAATCAAAAGTTTTTATTATTTTTGCTTTTGTTTTATCTGAAATATCAGGATATGTATAAAGTTTATTATAACCAGTGTCTAAATTACTTTTTATAATATCTTTCAGTTCTTCTCTCTTATCCATTTTTTCTCCTTTTGATAAATAAATTATCTAGTTTACTTTAATCTATTTCTTTATCCATTGGTCTTTCTATCTCAAATTTCATCTCTAAAGCAGTTTCTAGACGTTCTATTGTTTCTTTTGTAAATTTATATTTTTCTACACTCTTCTCTGCACTTTTTAATTTTCTTTTTTGATCGGCATCCTGAAATATCATATAAATTGCGAATGAAATATCCTTTCTGTCTTTATCTGTCGTAACAATCAGTTCTCCTTCTATATAGAGAAAACCATTCTTTTCCCAGTTTCGAATCTGAGAGTCTGTATATTCACTAAGAATCTCCAAATAAGTTTCCAGTTTATATTTGCCTTGTATAGACTGTATCATATATTGAAACGAATCGAAAAACACATCCAGAAGGGATTTTTCTTTATTATGTTTTTGTTCCAATTTACAAACTTCCTTCTTTTTTCATTTATTTTTTTTATTCATCACTTTGAACAAGAATTAATTTCCTTTATCATCTTTTTACACATTCGATCTGAAATTTCTCCTTTTTCTCTTCTCTTTTGCAATTCCGCTACTTTTTTAATTCGATCCTTTTCTGCAAGTCCTAAAAAATCTTTTGCTTTCCCCTCTACTAATGCCATCTCTCTTTTTTCCTCCTATTTCTATTTTTTAGAGATCTTCTAGTCTAATCTCTTCTGATACAATATTTCCAACACGATCCATCGAATCTTTTCTTTTCTTTACAAAATAGTCATTAATCCGATAAGCTGCTTTATAATATTCTGGAACAATCTCCTCTATATTTAATTGTAGCTGTTCCCTCACAGGGTCTTCCTCTAAATTAATCCGCTGTATCATAAACTTTCCTTCTCTTTTTTTCACTACACAAAGCTTATTCATTGCATCATAAATCAATTTTGCATTTGGTGTATAATGTGTATAATTTAAATATGGATTCGGAACTCGTTCTAACTCTGCTATATCTGCTATTACTTGTTCTGTTAAATAATGTACGATCGGATCTAACCATTTCAATTCTTCATCATTTTCTATGTATTCCTTCTCTACACTAACTGCAAAATTCTCTGTAATCTCTTCAAAACTGCTTTCATAAGGCAGTACTTTATACCACCATGACAGCCGCCGATTCCACCTTTCCTCATCCATATAACCACATTGCATACAATGTTTTTTTAAATAATCATTAAAATCTGCCTCATTTCTTTTTCGAATCAGCTCCTCTAAAAACTCCAAAATGGTGTCACGTAAATCAGGCAGTATTATAGCTATTACTACTGCAATCAATATGAAAACCACGAAACCAATTAAAATCGGAACAATGCCAATCCATTGAAAAATCAAAAAACTTATTATAAGAGCAATAAAAAGGATTCTATGTTTTTTTATCCATTCCCATACAAATACCGCAAACTTACCAAAATATTGTTTCATCTTTTTTCCTTTTTTTATCCGTTATTTTTTATCTGCGCTTCTAATTCCGGCGTTAAATCAAATTCATCTTCGATTGTTGCATATTTTCTATACTGTGGAGGTATTTCCTCTTCCTTTTGCTCTAATGTCACAATTTTTTCATGCCATGTTCCTAACTCATCCTTTGCATAATGTTTGGTTCGATTTTGAATCCGATCTCCTGCTCTTTTAATAAATACAGCCGATCCCATCAAAATTCCTTTTATCTTTCCTTTTAGTTTTTGAATTACTTTTTTCATAAAACTAAGAATTTGATTCCAATACTTTGCAATTATTGTCCCCCCTGTAATAATTGCTGCTCCCAATATCAATGCAATCCCTATCATAGCCTGATTCCTCCTGTCTTTCCTAATTGTTCTTTTGCATATGCCTCTGTCACTTCTCTGGTTTCTGTTATAACCTCCTTTTCTTTTTCTGTATCTCCTTTATTAGCACGCTTGCTAAGCAGTATCCTCTCTATTTCCTGTTCAAACTCCACTTGTTCTAAATACTCTTTTTTTGCCCTTGCCGTTCGAAGAGCCGCTGCTAAAGTAGCATTAGCTATATCACTTCCACTTATGCCATTATATTTTTTTGCTACTTCTGCTATTGATATTCGATTCGGAATCGTATCCATAAGATAATGATTTAATAATTGATATCTAACCGCTTCATTTGGCAAATCAAAACGAATATGATATGGTATTCTCCGCATAAATGCTGAATCATAATTCTGAATAAAATTGGTTGTAAAAATTACCATTCCCTCAAAGGAATCTAATAAAGTCAATAAAACAGATCTTGTCTGATTGACACTGACATCTGCTGCACTGCTCATATCTGTTACTCGTCTGCTCAATAGTGCATCTGCTTCATCAAATAAAATCAATACGTTTTCCTGCTTTGCATACTGAAATAAAGAAACCAGATTTTTTGAAGTTTCTCCCACATATTTCGATTCAATATCAGCATAATTTACTTTTAAAACTTTCATTCCCAATTCACTGGCAACCGCATTGGCAGCCATTGTTTTTCCAGTTCCCGGTTCACCATAAAAATTAATGCAAAAATTCATCGGCTTCTTTATCACCTTTCCTAGTTTCCATTCCTCAAATACTTTCTCTTTATACTGAAAAATAGAAATAGCATCCATAATAAAACCTTTTAACTGTGGTTCTATTACCATATCAGAAAACTGATAACTTGGTTCTGAAACCAAAAATACAACAGAATTCTTTTCTTTTTGTTTTTCCTGAACTGGAATTGGATTAATTGGCATCTCTTCTCTCCTTTTCTTTTGAATTTTGATTAAAACATTTCACTAAAATATAGTGTATCATTCTTATTATTTTTTTACAATGAAATCCCCATACTAAAATTAAAGATTCCTTTTATAAAGCTGTCACCGGACACTGAAATCAAACACATCAATATAGTATCTTCTTTATTCATTCTAAAACCCCTCTAAAAATCAATAAAAACGACACACTTTAGCAAAAGTATATCCTTTTTATTCTTAATTGTCAATTATATTTATCTTAATATGATAATTTCATTTTACATTTACTATTGTATACTGTTTTTAAAAGGAGTGTTGTATTTTTATGATCGCCGATAGAATTCGTTATCTAAGAAACAGACAAGGTCTGTCCCAAGCAGACCTTGCCAGACTTTTAAATATTACACGTTCCAGTGTAAATGCATGGGAACTTGGTATCTCTATGCCATCTACTGCAAGTATTATAGAATTAACGCATATTTTCCATGTTTCCGCCGATTATTTACTAGAATTAGAAAAAAATAATCGCTCCCCCAAAGATACCTTAGATTTAACAGAATTTTCTCAAGAAGAAAAAGACCTGATTTTTCACCTTATTAATTACATCAATTCCAGAAAATCTTAATCTTAATCCTGCAGAAATCTGTGGGATTAAGATCTTCCCTTTCCCATTTTTTATATTTTACTCTTACCAAATATAAAATTTTTCTACACTGTCGTATGTAATAAGTCTATTATACACTTCATGTATGACATAATTTGTCACTCTTATAAAAATCTTTCATTTATATCAAAATAATTTTTCTATAATATTGAATAAATCCCCCTCACTTATGATATATACTTCATTCCTTTCTTTTACTAAATTACAAAAAAAACGTTCCTTTTTCTTTTAAAGAATATAGAACGCCTTTTTCTTTCATTTTTCTTATTCCCGATTTTTCATCTGTACTTCAAAATAATCTTTAAACAAAGCAGAACCTTTTAGTCCAGTAATATCATTTTCACTCAATTTTCCCATCTTTACTGCCTTACACACTTCAATATAAGCCTTTCCCATAGCCCAAGTAATCACTCCTGCCGTCCCGGCTGAAACAGCTCCTCCCGCCACACTTCCAGCTCCCGGAATTAACTTAATCAAATTAGCAGCCATCGTCTTTCCAAGTACTGCTGCCCCACCTGCTCCCAATGCAGTTATAGCTAAAGCCTTCAGCCCATCTTTTTTTACATCAATTCCAAATATTCCAGAAATCGCAGCCATTAAGGCAACCTGCTGACCAATCAATAATGGTGTATCTGCAAAAGGAATAGGAATTGCACCAGTTGCTGCCGTAGTTCCCACTGCAACCGCAACTGCATTATCTGCTTTCTCCAACATGGTTTTTAACTCAATTTGTTTCATATCTGCTTCTAATTCCTCTTCCAATTCCTTTTCATAAGGATAATCACTCATAATGTCCTCCTGTCTTACGTGTTTCCTCTACATATTTTTCGTTTCCTTTATTTTCTTACTACCTTAAACTCAATTTTTTCATATAATTTTACCTCAAATATAGTACATGACTGCCTAAAGTAGCGTTACATCACAGGGTGGCTGACAGCACCCTTTACAGCAGAGTTTACTCGGCTGTAACTGTACCAGATACTTGACTATCCTCAAGATAGTGGATTCCCATACGATACAGATTCATGGCTCCAATGCGGTCATCGTTAGACTGATAACCACAATTCTTACAGGTAAACAGATGTCGTTTCTTGTTGCGGTTCGCCTTTTCGATGTGTCCACATTTAGGGCAACACTGACTTGTGTATTTCGGACTAACCTTAATAACGGCTGACTGATTCTGTTTTGCTTTGTAGAGAAGTTTCTGCTCAAGGTCATAAAACGACCACGATACCGACACATAACGGTCTTTGGTTCTGACACGTTCTGTAGCATTGCGGATACCTGACAAATCTTCAAGAACAAAGAGCGTGTGCTTCGGATTGGATTCCACGAGTGCCTTTGATACACAATGATTCACATCCTGCATCCAACGATTTTCTCGTTGACCGATCGCTTTCATCCTTCGTCTTGCAGAGGGAGTCTGACGCATTTGAAGTTCTTTCCGCAGTTTCGAATCGTTTGCACGTTTCTGTTTCATAGCTTTGCCACTAACAAAACCAGACTGATGTCTACTGTTATACGTGGCAACAACAAAGTGGATACCTCTGTCAATACCAACAACATTGCAGATATCCGAAACGTTACTTTCTTCCACATCGTAAGTAACAGGGATATGTAAAAAATACTTTCCATGCTTATTTACAAGCTTGGGTGTGCGATGGTATGGTCAAAGTATTTCGACATCCATTCAGCAAAGTATGGCAGTTTAACACGACCATTTAGTGTATTTACGGAAAAGCAGTTTTGTATAAGAGAATAATCTCTGTTCCAAACAAGGTCATATTGCGGTTTCTTAAAAGATGGTTTCCTCCATTCCTTTTGGTTTTCGAGAATGGTCTTATATTTTGCAATAACTGTCTTGAAAACAGACTGAGCCATCTGTGATTTCAGATCGAACTTTGCTCTTAGTGTAGAATAGAATGTCTTGTTAAGCGAAAACTGCTTTAAGTTGTGTGTACGGAATACATATTCTGAAACATAATTACAAGCATCAGAATAGACAGACATGGTTTCGTTAAGCAAAATTTTGTCATTCGGTGTCGTAGCTATTTGTATTTTAGCTGTAACTGTTATTTGTTCCATATAGGTACTCCTTTCCTTGATATTTCACTTAATATATTATATAATAGTAATTAGTGAAAGTCAACGATTTAGAGGTGTTTTTATGGATAATAGATACACTCATCATAATAGGCGGAAATACAGTTTAAAAGTACATATCGTTCTTGTTACCAAGTACCGTAAGCAGCTTCTCAAAGGAACGTAAACTACGATACTACGGACAGACTTTGCGATATTGTAAAAATCCTTAAACAGCAGACTACTTATTACTTATGGCAGAAATATCCAGATTTTCTGTCTAAGTGGTATTGGAAGAAGAGATTCAAAAACGGTGGGCAGCCTGCTCACCGTTTTTGAATCTGGCGTCCTCCCTTTCTATAAAAATCGTACGCTACCGGCAAGTTTTCACTTGAAAACTCTAAAAATTTCTTATTCCATCTTCCCGTAAAATCAAAATTTTATCCTTTTTTAAGTTTATAAATTTATCCTGATTTTGAATTCATTTTGCATTGATTATCCCTTTTTATATAATTACTGTTAAATTAAGGCTCCATTTTATACAAAGTCCAGTCACTATGATAAACTCCCTCTTTATGATAACTAACGGACAACCTATGTTTTGTCCCATGTTTATCTGTATAATAAGGATTTTCCCCACCATTTTCTGTATAAAGCGGATAGATTTCCCCATTACTTAAAATAACCGAATCCCAAATAATCTTACCTCCATCCATCTCAGTATTACTGCCCAAAAATCCTATTTTTGCTACCGTTCCACGTACTACTTTGCTATCTTTTTTATAATATACAATATCTCCTTCATAAATCTTATACCCATCTGCCGATATAAAATACTTCTCCTCCTGCAGATTTCCTTTTGGAAATTCATCATATTTTTTATTCTCTGTCACAGCTACAAAATCCGCTGGAGCATATGGAATATCATTTCCGTTTAATAAAAGTTCCGCAAACTCCTCATAAGAATAATAATCTCCATTTCCATCATACACACAAGGAATATCATTATTATATTCAATCTGATAACCATAACTTCTTATCCAATCATTAACTGCTTCCACATCATAATCCTCATAATTTTCTTCTAAATCTGAAACCAATTCAAAGCTGCCGTCCTCCTGCTTCTGAAAAACAAAACCACTCAAAATAAAATCATACGCAATTCCACTGTCTATCACTCTCCCAGTCGAATCTTCATAAAACCCAAACTCATTTATAAAATATCCTGCTGCCTGTAAAATAAGCCCAGTTTCCTCAAAAGTAACTTCTCCATCTTCCCAGCAAAAATCCCACATTTCTTTTAATTCTGTTTCTCTGTCTATCGTTGTTTCCACTGCTTTTTCTGTCTGTTCTTCTTTTTCCATTCCTTCTATTGCAGTCTGCTCACTGTCTTCCGATTTCGTTTCTACCTGTTTATTTTCTACCGTTTCTGTTCTTTCTTCTGTTTCCTTATCTGTCATTCTCTACTCTGTACTATTTTCTATGTATTCTATCCCACTCTCCACCTTTTGTACTAAAGGTTCTGTACTGTAATTTATTTCTTCATTCTGATCACTTCCACAACCATACAAGCTGCAAACCAATGCCAATGTAAAAACACTTCTTCCTACTTTACCCGTCTTTTTCATTTTTTAATTCTTCCTTCTTCTTTCCATTTTCATTCGTCTTATCTTCTATTCTTTTTCCTGATACTTTTTCAATATCTGTTCCAATATTTCTTTTAATTTATCCCGAAGTTTTATCGGTTTCACTATTTTCATATCTTCTCCATAACTTAATACCAATTTTAAAATTTCTTCTTCAAACACTTCTGCATCAATCCAATATCCCCCTTCTTTTCTCTCTACTATCTCTGCTAAAGGAAGCTTATCAAAAACAGCCTCTATCCTCTTCCCTGTATAACACAACTGAACCTGCATTTTTTCTCCGCCATACATCTGCTTCCAAATTTCCCTCTCCTTTAAACGCTTTTTATATGGTATATGATACTGCTTTTCCAAAATCTGAGCCATTAAAATCCTGTCCACCTGATATAATACCAGCTCCTCCTGCAGTTTTGTAAAATCCTCCTGTTCAAATTCCACCATATAAGCAGCCAAATAAAAATATCCATCCAAAAGCAAAACTGCCATTGGCTCTACTATAAAAAGAACTGGTTTCTTTGCTCCAATTCTTTGATATGTTATCTTCAGCATTTTCTGCCTCTTTACAGCTATTTCCAAATCCAATACCAAATCCTCCCACTTTCCTTTGTAAAACGGTTTCCTGCAAACAATTTTTTTCTCATACTCATTTTCAATCAAACCCCATACCACATTCTGATCCTTCTTTGAAAGACAATTTTTAATCAGCTTCTTTAAAATATCTCCCAGCTCGTCTTCTAAAAACACCTCACACTGAAGCAAAACTTTACATACCCTTAAAATTACTCCGCCAGTCATAATATCTGTCCTTGTTTCACTCAATTTATACCCGTTTTGTTTTTTCACATATATCAAAGTAACTATACTGTACTGTTCAGCAAGAGCTAACCGAATCTCTGTAATATCTCGTTTAATCGTCCGAGAACTTACTTTAAAATTATCCACTTCATCCTTAATATAAATCATCTCCCCATTTGCCAATCTCAAATAAATATCTAATATTCTTCGATTTCTGCTTTTTCTTCTCATAATCGATTTCCTAATTTCCCTTTCTTCTATTGTCGTATCTGTTATGCCTATTATATCAGCCGGTTATGACATATTTTGTCATTCTTTTTAATTTTCCATTTTTATTATTTTTAACCATACATTTCCACGAAAATAGAACCTTATATATCACCCATGTTGTAATTTTTTTCGTCAGCAGTACACAGACGAAGAATCTGACTGTTTCTTGGCTTCGGAACAAAAAAAGAATGAACAGCGAGAGGCGGTTTGCTCCTGTCCTTTGCTTGCGACTTCGGAGAACGGTTAGAAAGTCTTGGGCTTCTGTGGA
>CAJUGZ010000051.1 GCA_910585855.1 uncultured Lachnospiraceae bacterium
CATATCCTGCTTCCATGCAGGGTATGCAAAAAAAGGGGCGTGTTTAGCCCGTATGGAAGGGAAACCGTTTTGTTATGGTGGATCGCATCCTTTGGTATGCCCGTTCTATTCTGGCTGCCATAAGGGCGAATTGCGCCCCGGTCTGTACGGTTGGATGCACCATAATGCAGAAGTGTTAGAACTTCTTACTTTTTGGAAACCGGAACAGCAGGCTGCCTAGGGTTTTCGCATCTGGCGTCCCCCTCCTAATAACCCCCTCTTTCACAAAAGCCGAATTAAATTTCCTCTTGCAAAAATACAGATTTTCTGTAAAATAGAACTGATATATAATAGGAATGATTTAGAAATTTATCAGGAAGGAATGTAATTACTATGATTAGTGCAAACAATGTAACCCTTCGTGTAGGAAAAAAAGCCCTATTCGAAGATGTCAACATTAAATTTACCGAAGGAAACTGTTATGGTTTAATCGGTGCAAATGGTGCCGGAAAATCCACTTTTTTAAAAATTCTATCTGGACAGCTTGAACCAACCAAAGGAGATGTTGTAATTACGCCGGGGCAGCGTCTTTCTTTTCTGCAGCAAGATCACTTTAAATATGATGCATTTCCTGTACAGGATACGGTAATTATGGGAAATCCTCGTCTTTATGATATTATGAAAGAAAAAGAAGCAATCTATGCAAAAGAAGATTTTACAGAAGAAGACGGGATTCGTGCCAGTGATCTGGAAGCAGAATTTGCCGAATTAAATGGCTGGGAAGCAGAATCTGACGCAGCAACTTTATTAAATGGACTTGGTATTGCTACAGAACTGCATGAAAAACAGATGCATGAACTAACCGGATCGGAAAAAGTAAAGGTTTTGCTTGCTCAGGCACTTTTTGGAAACCCGGATATCCTTTTATTAGATGAGCCTACCAACCATCTGGATTTGGATGCTATCTCTTGGCTGGAAGAATTTTTAATTAATTTTCAAAATACCGTAATCGTGGTATCCCATGACCGTTATTTTCTAAATAAAGTCTGTACTCATACTGCCGATATTGACTATGGAAAAATCCAGCTCTATGCTGGAAACTACGACTTTTGGTATGAATCCAGCCAGCTTTTAATCAAACAGATGAAAGAGGCAAATAAGCGCAAAGAAGAAAAAATTAAGGAACTTCAGGAATTTATTCAGCGTTTCAGTGCCAATGCCTCCAAATCCAAACAAGCTACCTCCCGAAAAAAAGCATTGGAAAAAATTCAGTTAGACGAAATCAAACCTTCCAGCCGAAAATATCCTTATATTGATTTTCGCCCAGGACGGGAAATCGGAAATGAAGTTCTGACCGTTGAAAATCTCTGTAAAAAAATTGACGGAGTACAGGTACTTGATCAAATCTCTTTTATTGTCAACCACGGAGATAAAATTGCATTTGTCGGCGGCAATGAACTGGCAAAAACAACTCTGTTTCAAATTCTTGCCGGAGAATTAGAGCCAGATTCCGGATCTTATAAATGGGGAGTAACAACTTCACAGGCTTATTTTCCAAAAGACAATACAAAAGAATTTGATAATGATCTGATTATTTCTGACTGGCTGACTCAATATTCTTCTATTAAAGATGTGACTTATGTACGAGGATTTTTAGGCAGGATGCTGTTTGCAGGAGAAGATGGTGTAAAAAAAGTAAAAGTTCTTTCTGGCGGAGAAAAAGTACGCTGTCTTCTTTCAAAAATGATGATTTCTGGTGCAAACTGTCTAATCTTTGATGAACCGACCAATCATTTGGATATGGAATCCATTACTGCATTAAACAATGGATTGGTAAAGTTTCCGGGTGTCGTACTCTTTACCTCCCATGACCACCAATTTGTGCAGACTACAGCAAATCGTATTATGGAGATTACGCCAAACGGACTGATTGATAAGATTACTACTTATGATGAATATCTTGCTAATGATGAAATGGCACGAAAACGTCAAGTTTATACAATAAGTGCCGCTGATGAAGAAGATAACTAAGCGATTTGCTTAATATAAGATTGGTTTTCCAAACGAGATTTTTTATTTTCCAAAGAGGACACCAAAAAAGAAAGGAAGGTCTGCTCCGAACCCGGAACAGACCTTCCAATCAAACTTCTATTATTTTATTTTTAATAATTTCCGAATCTCTTCTGTTACCTGCATAGTATGTTTATTTCGCTCAGTTAATTCATTCACTCCTTTTGCATTATAAGCAGAAGCCTGATTTACTTCTTCTACATTATCAAGAATTTCTTTTATCGAATCAGATAATTCTGCTATATGATCCTGAATATCATTGATCGATTCCTTTATATTGGTTACTCCTGCTCCATAGAGTTCTGACTGTTCTGCAAAGGTTTGAAAACTAACGGTTACTTCTTGTTCTAGATACTTCATTACTCCGTCAAAACATTTTCTTACAAAAGCAATAGAATCATTCGTATTTGCTATTATATTTTGGATATTGGTTGCTGTAGATTTTGTTTCTTTTGCCAATTCTCCAATTTCGTCCGCTACAATAGCAAATCCTTTTCCTGCCTCTCCTGCTCTTGCTGATTCAATCGATGCATTTAATGATAATAGATTTGTCTGCTTCGTAATACGCAGGATTTCATCTGCCATCTCATTTACACGTTCCATTACAGTTAAACCTTCAATTGCTGTTTCAATATTGCTCTTTGTCAAATCCATTGTTTCCATTCCTTTGCTTAAGTTATTCTTAACATAGGAATTCATATCATTTGCACGCTGAATCAGAGTATCGGATACTTCTGTTCCGCTATATACTTTTTCTTCAATATTTCCCACAATTCCAGAAATCGTGTTTAATTCTTCACTTACTGCTTCTATCGCCTGATTGGTATCATCAATTCCAGAAGATAACAATTTTGTTGTTCCTGTATTATCCGATATATACTGAATCAATTTTTCTGTTGTTTCTACTACTTTTTTTGCATATTCTGATTTGTTTGCTTCTGTATACTCCAATAATTCCGTTCTCTTTTGATCGGCTCTTTTTGGCAATTCTGATTTTTTTAACTCTTTGCCCTTTGACAGAATCTCTTCTCTTATTTTTTCTTCCTGCTGTCTTTGCTGCTGCTTTAAAACATACCAGATTCCTACTCCAATCAATACATCCGCTGCCGCTCCCGCCAGTGTTACTATCAGATTTCCATTTCTACTTGTCAATACAGCAATTCCCCATATTAACAACACTCCAATAAAATAAACCAATACAATCCATTTATTGAAGCCTGCAGACTTGCTATTTTCTTCCATCTCTTTCTCCTTTGCTAACAATTTCCTAAGTAACTTCTATTTCTGTCTTATTTCCATCATTATAACATGATTCTGTAAAATCTGACAAGTATAATCTACTGAAATAAAAATCTATCAGCACTGCAAATATCCCTTTTTTACTTTTTGGATACTTCGCAAATAGATTGTAAATTATAAATAATAAAAATAAAATAAATATTAAAAACAAAATAATAAATTTATATTGACAAATCATTTATTCCTATATATAATGTACTATGTGGTTTGTACTAATAAAGTTAAGCTGACATGGCACAGGCGGTAGCGCACTTCATTGGTAATGAAGAGGTCACGGGTCCGAGTCCCGTTGTCAGCTTTTTTAGTGGATTAATACTGTTTTTCCGTATTAATCCATTTTTTATACACACGCCGACACAAAGGAAATACACAGTTGAAATCCGAAGGGAGTACTATACAGGGTCATCATTTCCTGTCGGCACTTAGGCATGGTATTTTCATGCCTTAGTGTCCGCTACGAGGAAATGCTAAGCGCAAGCGGGCTCGGAATAGCACTCCCTTCGGCTTTCAGCGTCCTCCATAATATTATAAGTAAATTTCTCTTTAATGTTTATTCTTATGATGCTTCTCATGATGTTCCTGATAACTCTCCTGATTTTCCTCTCTGTTCTCTGTCCCCTCATGTCTGCATGTTTCAATCCTATCCTGCATTTCCCCTATTGTCATTCCATGACAGTCTTCTACCGTAATACTTTCATCATATTGCGAAAGCTCAATATAAACCCGATATTTTCCAAATGACATTTCATGCTGATGGGCTTCCTCCATACAAGTTTTATCACTGGTATAAGTCAATGCATCATAAAGCCAAAGATCCTGATTTGTATTTATCTTCTCTATAATCGTATCCGAACGATCCGAAATAACAGTAAAAATCAACAAAGAATCTTCCGTCAAAAATTTATCATAACTTTCTTCCTGCAACAGTTTATCAATCGCCTGAATATAAGAAATATTCTTTAATGACAAATGCTGTAAAATATCCTGTCCATCCTGATTATAAGCAACTACAGATACCACTTTCTCAAAACGATTGATCCCAAGTTCAATAGAAGGATTTACATCAATACTAATATAGGAAACAGGTTTGATATAAACAGAATATCCTCCTATACCCAATAAGAACGCTAAAATACAGCATGCAGCCAAAACAAAGCGTATCCGAAAACCTCTTCTAGGACTCTGCTCTTTTTGCTGTTTCTCTAAATATTGCAGTGTATTTTTCTTTAGTTCCTCCGATGCCTGTATTTTATTCATACTCTCCTGAATCCGATTCATTTCCATTCACCTCCTAACTTTTTCCGCAGCATATCCTTTGCTCTTGAAAGCCATGTATAAATCGTATTTTCCTTTTTTTCAAGTATTTTCGCAATCTCCACTGCAGAGTATTCCTCATAATAATAAAGGTAAATCACATTTCGATATTTCTCGGGGAGTTCCAACACAGCCTCCAAAACTTCAGACGACATACTATCTAATACTTCTTCCTCTTCACGAATCATCTCAAGCGGCATCCATTTTCTGCGTGAAAAATAGCGCAGCCAATCTGTACAGGCATTAATTGTAACTCTTACAAACCATGCTTTTTCATGCTCACTGCTTTCAAAAGTGCCTTCATAAAGCAAATATTTCATATAGACATTCTGAAATACATCCTCTGTATCATGCTTATTTTTTAAATGTACGAAACAAATCCTTCGTATCATATCTGCATAAGCATCCATAACCCGATTTAAATCCTCTGTACTTTTCAAAAGTTCCCCTCCTTTCTTTTATACAACAAAAACCCCGCTAACATTGCGAGGTTTTTGTCTTCTATCGATTCTTAGTTTTTTTAATGATGACCATGATGATAATAACTTACTCCACAGTTTCCCCCTTGATAGCAGGACGTCCCAACACAGATTCCTCCGTTTTGACAGACACCATCTACATCACAGCTTCCGTTTCCAGTACAATAGCCATTCTGATAGCAAGTTGCACTTTGCACCCCTGTTACTGCCCTTCTCGAATGATGTGCATAAACTACAGTTGATGCATTTCCTGCAACAATACCAACAGCAGCTACTGCAGCAGCAATTCTTATCCATTTTTTCTTCATGATTCTACCTCCACCTTTTCATCTAATTTACTTCTTTATTATCTGTTTCATAAGTAATACGTTTAAGGAGATAAAATCCTTTCACTTTTTTATTTTTTCCTTTCGATTTCAGCGTCCCCTGTTAAAAAAACTAAACTGTCCCCATCTGTTTTGCTACTTCCTCAGCAAAATTTTCTTCTTTCTTTGCAATTCCTTCTCCTGTTTCAAAACGGATAAACTTCTTTACTTTCAAAGTTCCGTTTACTTCTTTTGCCACAGAATTTAAATACTGCTCTACTGTCTGTTTTCCGTCTTCTGCTTTTACATAAACCTGATCCAACAAACAGATCTCTTTTAACTCTTTATTTAAACGACCATTGATAATTCCCTCAATTACCTTTTCCGGTTTTCCTGCAATGGATGCATCGTTTTCCACTTGAGCCATTAAGATTTCTTTTTCATGTGCCTTATACTCTTCTGGTACATCTGCATTGGAAATATATTTTGCAGACAGCGCTGCAATCTGCATTGCAATATTCATAAATGCCTCTTTTACTTTATCATTTACTACATCTGCCTCTGCTTCTACTAAAACACCAATTCTTCCGCCGCCATGAATATAAGAAACAATACAGCCATTCTCTGCTGTAACCTTCTCATATCTTCGAATTGACAGATTTTCACCGATTACTGCAACTTTCTCAACTAATGCTTCTTTTACGGTCTTTGTCTGATCCTTAATCCATGGCTCTGCCAAAAATGCATCCATATCAGCAGAAGTACTAGCAAGAGCCTGTGCTGCCACATCTGCAACATATGCTTGAAAATCTGCATTTTTTGCTACAAAGTCTGTTTCGGAATTTACCTCTACAATCGCTGCCTGATTGCCTTCAATTACTGTTCTAACAATTCCTTCTGCTGCAATTCTTCCGGCTTTCTTCTCTGCCTTAAGCTGTCCATTCTTTCTTAAAAACTCAACTGCTTCATCCATATTTCCATCTGTCTGTGCAAGTGCCTTTTTACAGTCCATCATTCCTGCACCTGTCATCTCTCTTAACTCTTTTACCATTGTTGCTGTAATAGCCATTTTTATTTCCTCCATTTTCCAGTCAACTCATCACCAGTATATTTTCTAATTTTTTACCAGTCACTTGTTTTTCCCTATTTTTTTATTTTAATTGCCCCATACCTAGGCTTTTACAGCCCATGTAAAAGAACGAAAATAAAATGTTCTTCTATACGGGCTGCAGTTTATAACAGTATGTTTTTTTATCTCAATTCCAATATTAACATCTGTTCTTTTCTCAATTATGCTTCTTCCGAAAACATCTCTTCGTCTTCTTCTGCATCTGCTGTAGAAACACCCTGATTTGCTTCGATTACCGCATCTGCCATCTTTGCAACAATCAATTTCACTGCTCGGATTGCATCATCATTTCCCGGAATTACATAATCTAACTCTTCCGGATCACAGTTTGTATCTGCAATACCAATCAACGGAATACCAAGTGTATGTGCTTCCTGTACGCAAATTCTTTCTTTCTTTGGATCTACAACAAAGATTGCATCTGGTACTCGATCCATCTCCTTAATACCGCCAAGGTTTCTCTCCAGTTTTTCCCATTCTTTCTTTAATTCAATTACTTCTTTCTTTGGCAGAACATCAAATGTTCCATCCTCAGACATTGCCTCAATTTCCTTTAATCTTGCAACTCTTGAACGAATTGTCTTAAAATTGGTCAGCATACCGCCTAACCATCTTTCATTTACATAAAACATATTGCATCGTTCTGCTTCTGACTTAATCGCATCCTGTGCCTGCTTCTTAGTACCTACAAATAAAATTGTGCCGCCTTCTGCTGCAATATCAGAAATCGCCTTATACGCCTCGTCTACCTTACCTACCGATTTCTGCAAATCAATAATATAGATTCCGTTTCTTTCTGTGTAGATATAAGGAGCCATCTTAGGATTCCATCTTTTTGTCAGATGTCCAAAATGCACACCCGCTTCTAATAACTGTTTCATTGAAATAACGCTCATTTGTTTCCCTCCATCTGGTTATCTGCTTCCGTAAGTTTCCGTTTCCAAGAACTGAATCTCAGCACCGCTTGGATATCCACTTACGTGCTTATTTACAATGCGGCAATTTACCGCAGTCCACGATTGTTAATTTATCATAGATTTTCCCATTTGTAAAGCACTTTTTCCATAATTGAACAGGAAAATTTCACAGATTCTAATTTTCTCCTTTTATTTTCTAAAATTAAATGGTATAATATAAATAAGCAGTACTAAAATCCTAATAGTAAGGAGGTTCTTTTATGAAATATATCAGGGTAAGTTTTGAAGTAGAAGCTCTACAGTACGAAGTCGGAAAAAATATAGAAGATGGCTGTGAATCTTGGTCTGATGTAGTAATCCATGGCTGGATTCAAACAGATTCTCTTGTAAAAATCACTCGTGAAAATGGTAAAATTGTATGCCCATATATCAATACCAGACGAGGACGGCTATTTATTCAAGAAGGTGACTATATTATAACTGAAGCAGACGGCTCTCGCCATCTATGCAGTGAAGCTGTTTTTCAAAGTCGCTTCACACCTAACTAATAAAAAATTAAAAGGAAGGTCTATAGAGGATTATCAATAGACCTTCCTTCTATTTTCTTTTATGCCTGCCAACGAAAAACAATATTGCTCAAAAGGAGAATCTATCATGATAATACCATTATTTCCAGAAGGAAAAGAAAAATGTCTGACATTAAGCTATGATGACGGCGTTACACAGGATCGGCGTTTCGTAGCCCTATTAAATCAATACCACTTAAAAGCAACCTTTAACCTAAACTCCGGCTGTTTTGGAAAATCTGCTTTGGCAAACGGATTTTCCAAACCTGTTACACACAATAAAATCAATGCTTCTGAAGTAAAATCACTCTATAGCGGACATGAAGTTGCCGTCCATACACGAACGCACCCTCATCTAGAATATCTTTCCTCTGAATCCATTGCCTACGAAATCCGAACCGACAGGGAAAATCTTGAAAATTTAGTAAACTATCCTGTTACAGGTATGGCATATCCCTTTGGAACTTATAACAAACTTGTTCTAGAAGAAGTAAAAAAAGCTGGTATCCAATACAGCCGAACCGTACAAAGTACCAAAACCTTTGCACTGCCGCAGGATTTTCTATGCTGGCATCCCACCTGTCACTTTGGAGAAGACGGAATGGAATCGCTGCTTCAGCGATTTCTTTATTCTTCACAAGAAAGCTGCGAACAAAGTATACTAAAAGTATTCTATCTATGGGGACATTCCTACGAACTGGATGGAAATGATACTTGGGAAAAAATGGAAGATTTTTGCCAAAAAGTTTCTCATCAAAAAGATATCTGGTATGCTACAAATATAGAAATCGTAGAATACCAGTCAGCCCTGAAAAGACTTATTTTCTCCGAAAACAAACAAATTATTAAAAATCCAAGTGCCCTTCCTGTCTGGCTGATGATAGACCATAAGATAATAAAAATTAACGGCGGCGAAACCATTTTCTCAACCAATAGAATTTAAAAATACAAGGGGATAGGGGAGGGGACGCTGGAATGGAACAGCACTCCATTTGGCTTTCGGCGTCCCCGTCCTCTCATTCCGTTTCCCAAAGCAGCTTCCCTGCAATCGTTTTAAAATCCATTCCATTTGTAAATACATAAACTCCAGCCTGAAGTCTTCTTGTATATCCCTCTCCTATCAGATATAAACTAAATTCCTCCGCATTTTCAATTACGTCCATCTCTTCTAAAAGTTCTGCAATCGCACTTGCATACATCCCAGAAGAAACAGTAATAATAATCTCCTTTCTCAAAGTATCACTCTGTATTTCCTGTGATTCTTCCTCTCCCTCTGTTTCTCTTACCCCTTCACTTCCTCCATTGCTGTCCTCTTCACTTTCCTTTGTTTCTGCTGCACTTGTATTTTCCTGTGTTTCTTTTATCTCTTCAGTATTTTCCTCTTCTAAACTTGTCACCTGTTCTATTGTTGTTTCGGTTTCTCCATTTGCTTTCGTTTCTCCACTTGTTCTCATTTCTTCACTTGTTTTGGTTTCATCCATCCTTTCTGTTTCTGTATAAATTTCTGTTTCCTCTACAGTTGTTGTTTCCTGCGGATAAACCATTCCATAGGCAGCAGCAAGTCGTTCCACTTCCTGTTTAGAAATAGGATTTGACTTATCTTTTTTAGAGTAAAATGAAACCGACAAAATCAATGTTGCAAAAATAATCCCTATCCCAAATCCTTTTAGATAATATTTCAGCTTCATTCTATCGTTCCCTTGCTTTCTTCCGGCACATAATACAAATCAATCATCAATTTTACCTCCCCCATACTAAGCCCCATCTCCTTTGCAATCTCTAAATTGCTCTTTCCCAGCTTGCAAAGACGGATAACGGTATCTCGTTTTTTATTTTCGCTTTCATTTTTACTATAAACTTCTCTGCTCTCTTCTGACTCTGCCAAATACTCCGCTTCTTTACTCCATCCAATCCGTTCATTCTCTGCTTTCCTTCGTCTTTTTCCAGAACGTTTTTTCTTTCCTTCTAAAGGTTTCTCCTGCGGTTCTTTATCAAAATTTCTCTCTCGATAAGGATCTGGCATTTTTTCCTGATTTCTATCTATACTTTTCTCCTGATATCCTTTTGGCATCCTCTCTAAATATCGAGCAGTTTTTCTCGACCCATCTGCATCTTCTAACTCCTCTTCTCTTTGATATCCAACTAAATTTTCGCTTCTGCCTCTTTTTTCCACTCTATTTTCTTTTTCAATCGAACCTTTTTGATCCCTTTCTAAACTTTTATCTTTCCTCTCATTCAAATCCTTTTTTAAATTTTCTTCCAGTCTTTCTGACTGCTGCTGAATTTGCGCATTGACACGCTCCTGCGTTTGATTTAACTCCTGCATGGTTTTTATTATTTTTTGGGCTTCTCTTACAGTATTTTTTATATCCTTATCTTTATCATCCAACATACTATATAAAAACATCACTTCATGATGATTTTTTCCAATCTCTTCCAAAACAGTATCCGAATAGTCATGAACCATCATAACTTTTTCATTAGAAAGTTTCTCTAACTGGATCTCCGCTTTTCCTGCTATTTCATCCGACATACTATTTAATGTTTGCTCTACTGTATCCCTTGCCTGCTTTATCAGTGTTCGTTTCGTTTCTTCACTCAATACCAGTTCATCCACTGCCTTTTTCATTCTTTCTTCTGCGCTTTTCTCCGATATAAAGTAACTAATTACAACCGCAATTATTCCTATTATAATCAAACATCCCTCTAAAGCCGTCATTCTTTCCTCTCCTGTTTCTATTTCCTATCCATCAATTCCATAAATCATTTCGAATCTGTCCAAAAATAAACAACTCCTAACACTACAATAAATATCTTACTATTCGTCATAATTTTTTCATCTGGAATACACAGCCGAAAGCCGCATGGTGTTCTATGCAGGGTCATCATTTCCCGTCGGCACTTAGGCACGGTACTTTCGTGCCTTATGTGTCCGCTACGAGGAAATGCTAAGCGCAAGCGGGCCCGGAATAAAATTCCATGCAGCTTTCAGCGTCCTCATCGGAATAAATGAAATCTAGATTTTCATATCAAAACTTCCCCGATTTACCTGTTTTAAAACCACAACCCCTTCATCTTCATCCTCATTTTTCTTTTTCTTTTTCCGCTGCTGCGGATTTTCATAAAAAGCTCCATTCCCTTTCTCTTTTGCATCATATTTCTCTTCTTTTTTATTTGCATTATCCGAATGATTTACCTGCTTGCTCTGATTCTCCACATGTTTTTGTACCTGTGTCTGATAGTGGCTTTGATCTACCTGAGGCTTCATATCCTGATTCTGCTTAATCTGACTAATATCCTGTGTCCGCTGCATTACACCCTGCACTTCCACTGGTCTGATTCCTGACATAGCTTTCCTTCTTTCTTCCCCTTTTCTTTTTGATATCTAACAAGGGGAGCGTTTAATCAACCGATCATTTCCCAAATAAAACTGGCAGTAATGTTCTGTATTCATTACATAAAGCACTTCTTCATCAATCACCAATTTTACTCCCGGATGTATATCTTTCCAAACTTTTACCCTTGCATCCTTAACACCATCCATACATTCATACATCTGATCTAATTCCGGCTGAATCTTCTGCAAACGCTTTTCAATCTCACTATATTCCTGTAATATCTTCTGAAACTCTACTACTTTATCTACAGTTAGCTGACCTCTCTTTTTCTTTACCTGAAATACATCAATCATTTTTCTTGCCTTATCCCGGCTTGTTTCTAACTGACGCTGCTCGTTTTCTAGAGTTTCCATTCGACTCTGCATAATTGGATCAACTCCTACTTCTAAAATAGTATTTCCTCCCATCGGCGATCCTGCTATCTGTGTTTCAATCAGCACAGCCGAACGCACATGCCCGCCTACAATCAAACCTTTCTTTCCGCTTACATAGATTCCTTCTTTTGCAGATACCTGACTGTGCAGAATACTTTCTGTTGTAATAGAACTGCTGGTCAATACAGATGCACTTTCAATAAATTTTGCAATAATTGCTCCTTGTGCCTGCAAAATTCCCTTACCCATTCCCTGAATTCCCCGTTTTAAAATAATCTGACCCTGTGCAATAATTTTTGCTCCCTCTACTACCCCCTCGACTTCTACATCTCCAGATGCAATAATCGTAAACCCGGAACAAACATGCCCCTTTACTGTTACATTTCCGTCATAACGGATATTTCCGGTCGAAGCATCCACATTCTCTTCCACAACATAGGTATTGGCTACCACAATCTTTTCATCGGAAGACAACATAACATGTCCATCCATCTCTGCAGTTACAGAAAGCTGATCTTTTGAAAGAATAACTCCTTTTCCATATTTTAAATAGGCAGACTTTACCATCTTTGGTACAAGCCGTACACCATAGACGCTGACTCCCTCTGTTCCGCACTTTTCCTTCTCTAATGTCGCCAAAACATCCCCTGCCTTGACATGATTAATTGCGTCCAAATCATAAAAATCTACCGAACCGTCCTGATTTAACCTTGGTCTGGCATTTGGTTTTAAATTAAAACAATAATGAATTTCCGCATCCTTTCCCTCTACTAAAGGAACACCTTCTGCAAATAGATAGTTTTTGCAATACTCCCGTTTTTGAATAAAAGTATCTATTGCATCCTCTATAATACCATATTGGATGCCCTGATAAGAAAGTGCACGTAAAATCTCTTCTTTCTTAATATATGCTTTATTATCGGAAGGCGGATAAAATCTCACTGTTACTTTCATATTATCTGCGGAAACCTTTACCGACATTTCCTCTCGAATCGTCGGAATCTTTTTATTAAACAGACAAATCTTGGTTTCTTTCTCTAAATGCCCGACTGCATATTTCACACGGGACAATTCGGCTGAAATTTCATGATTCTTTAAATATTCCAACACTTCATCTATCTTCAACGGCTCACCGTTATCCTGAGCAGGAAATAATTCCAAAAAAGTTCCTTCTTCACCTGATCTAACTCCAAAATAACCATTTCTATCTGCCATAACAGCCGCCTCCATGCTTTCTTTATGATACCCCAAACAGTATACCTATCTGAGCTCCCAGTTTTTGTTTCATTTTCTGAAGTGCTTTTGTATGAAGCTGCGAAATTCTAGACTCCGATACTTCCATAATCGCACTTACTTCTTTTAAAGTTAATTCTTCATAATAGTAAAGTACTATTACTTTTCGCTCTTTTTCTGTCAGTCCCTCTAATGCCTGTGCAAGAAGCTGTTTTAATTCCTCTCTTTCTACAACCTCTTCTGGACTGTCAAATCTCGCCTGAAGACCAGCATCTGTATAAATTTCTGTTCCTTGATCCATATATTCATCCAGTGAAATCAAACCGGATGCCTTTGTCTGACCCTGCCAAGTATAATATTCATCCAAAGAAATTTCCAATTCTTTTGCCATTTCTTCATCGGTAGCCTGACGGCCTAATTCTTTTTCCAATTTCATTAAAGCAGTATCCATTCGCTTTTGTTTTTGACGCAGCGTTCTTGGAATCCAGTCCATTTTGCGAATCTGATCTAAAATTGCTCCACGTATTCTTAAACTGGCATAGGTTTCGAACTTGATTCCTTTTTCATAATCAAACTTATCAATCGCATCGATCAGACCAAAGATTCCATAGCTGACCAAATCTTCATATTCTACATTATCTCCTAAGTACATACTCAATCTGCCTGCAATAATTTTAACCAGTTGAGCATACTCTAAGATAATCTGCTCTCGAATCTCTGGTTTCTTTGATTTTGTATAGGATTCCCATAATTTATTTTTAGCGCTCTCGTCCAATCAGGCCACCTCCAACAGATATTCCTTCCTTCTTTTTTATATTATATAATCTGCATATCCTCTGCAGCCCCTGTAGTCCCTGCAGCCCTTGTCCCCGTTTCTGTATTTTCCCCTTCCCCTTTTTCTGCCGCCTCTGCCAACAATGCTTCTTCTTGAAGACGCTTCTCTTCTTCCTCCTGACGAAGCCTTTCTGCTTCCCGCTCTTCCATCTGCTTGACATTACTGTTTACAATACTTCTTGCTATCAATCCGACAAAGTAAAAAATCAACATTGCCACGAAAATCACCAGAAGAGATCTTGTTACATCATAACGGTTTTTTATTGAAATTAAACTCGAAATCAACCCTGCCAACAGCATAATCAGCAGCGGAATCAGATTTCTCTTTTTCATATTTTGTCCTCCATTACAAGACAACCAAAGTGAGAAGCCAAAAAACTCCTCACTTCGGATTATATCGTCTTAAGCGGTTTTCCGACTGCACGAATCCGAAGTCTTGCATCTTCCGAATAAAACTCAATCGTCCGCCCATAATTCGCACCCGTATCTTCGGCAAGAATCGGGATACTAAGCTCCTTTAATTTTATCTTTACTGCTTCTACATTCCGGTCTCCAACCCTCCCGATTGAAGAACTGGTTCCATTAAAAGCAAACATCTGCGCTCCGCCTGCTATCTTTGCTTTTAACCTTCTTTTATCTGCCCCTAAACTCACCATCTGCTTAATCAACATATCAATTCCCGTATCGGCAAATTTCATCGGATTGTTGATTTCTCTGGTAATTTGTTTACTGTCAGGTAGCATTACATGAGCCATTCCGGATACTTTTGTCACTGGATCGAACAGACAGACGCCTACACAGGAACCCAGCCCCAGCGTTGTCAGGGCATGTGGTGCCTTACAAGCTTTTAAATCTGCCATTCCTACTTTAATCATCTCGCCCATATCATCACCTACATTCCCAAAGCTGATAGAATCCTTGTATAAGACTCCTGATCTGGAATCAATATAAAATATCCCTTTACCTCTACTTCATCTCCAAAATCCGTCTGAATCAATAACACTTCATCTCCGATTTTTCCAAATTCGATTGCCGGAACACTTAAAATTGCACCTGCCATATCAATCGATAAATATGGAATGGACATATCAATTTTCATATTCAGCAGAGAAGCCAGTGCAGAAAGATACGATCCGGTAATAATATTTCCTATCTCACTGATTACAGAATGTTCCAGTTCTCCAAATTCTTCATTTACCGGCATCCCGCTGCCTGCCATCATCTGCTCAATCAAATACGTACCTGATTTTTTATCCATTAAAAACATCATCATACCATCGACATCATTTGACAGTGTTACCATTACTGCTACCATCAAATCCTCTTCATTTCCAACGACTGAAGCAAGATGCTGAAAATCTACCATTTCCACTTTCGGAACTTTCATATCAATTTTTGCATTAATTAACTTTGCCAGAGCTGTTGTTGCATTTCCGGCTCCTATATTTCCAATCTCACGAAGGACATCCATATGCATTGCATCCATTTCACCATATGGCATAGTTTATCTCCCTCCCTACCTTTATTTTTCCTCTGATACCAGACTAATAATATTGATAATCGAAATTAATTCGTTCTCATGTTTTCCAATCATGGAGATATACTGCGTTCGGCTGTCTGCTGCATTGGTTGTCACTTTTTCCATATCAGTTTCTTTTAAAGAAACTACCTCTCTTACCGCATCCACGATAATGCCTACCGTACTTTGTTTATCTAGCTTTAGTATAATAATTCTGGTATCTTTTGTTTCTTCCATTTTTTCCATATTAAACTTAACACGCAAATCCATTACCGGAATTACTTCTCCACGCAGATTGATTACCCCTTTAAAATAGCGCTGTACTTTTGGTACTCGTGTAATTTTCTGCATCCGAACGATATTGTCAATATATTTGATATCAATTCCGTACTGTTCATTATCAATCTTTATCACTATGTACTGTGTAATCTGTTCCTCTTCTTTTTGCATTTCCAGAGCCTGTTCGTCCAAATCTGTCACCTCCCGTTAAAACAATGTACCCGGTTCAAGAATCAATGCCACTTCCCCATCACCTAAAATCGTTGCTCCACTAATCAGCTTATTGTTATTTAGATATTTTCCAAGTGACTTAATTACGATTTCTTGCTGTCCGATTAATTCGTCTACTACAAGTCCTGCCAGCTTATCTCCCTTCTGGATAATTACCACAATCAAACTCTCTGACTGACTAGAACTTTCTACATCCAGTACCTCATTTAAACGGATCAATGGAATTACTTTTCCACGCAGATGAATCACTTCTTTTCCGCTTACATATTTTACTTCATCAATCGAAACATCTTCCAAAGTCTGAATGGTACTAAGCGGAATCGCATATTTTTCATCTCCTAAAATAACCATCAAAGACTGAATAATTGCCAAAGTCAAAGGCAGACGAATAATAAACGTACTTCCTGCTCCTAACTCGGTCTTTACCTCGATATCGCCGCCCAAACCTTCGATTTTGGTTCTTACAACGTCTAATCCTACTCCACGCCCCGATACATCGGTAATCTTTTCTGCAGTTGAAAAACTTGGACGGAACAATAAATCAATTGCTCCTTTATCGTCTAAATTATCCGCCTGCTCCTGTGTCAGTGCACCTTTTTCTACCGCTTTTCGCTTTACTTGTTCTACATCAATTCCGTTTCCATCATCTCTTACTTCAATTACAACATTGTTTCCATCCTGATAAGCATCCAAAAAGATAGAACCAATCTCCGGTTTTCCTCTTTCTAAACGTACTTCTGCACTCTCTAATCCATGGTCTGCCGAATTTCTTAAAATATGCATCAAAGGATCTCCGATTTCATCAATTACCGTACGATCTAATTCGGTATCTTCTCCACTCATAAAAAGTTCCATTTTTTTATTCAGCTTTTTGCTTAAATCACGAATCATACGTGGGAAGCGGCTTACTACACTTTCAATCGGCACCATTCGAACTTTCATAACTGACTCATGCAGATTGGTAGTAATACTCTCCAAATACTCTACCTGTTCCCTTAAATTCTGAGAAACTGCACCGCTGTTGCCGTCACTGACCGAAACAATTCCGTTCTTTGCAATAATCAGCTCACTTACCAGATTCATCAATACATCCAGTTTTTCAATATCTACACGCACGGAACGATTGACTACTGGTTTTCCGCCTGCATTTGCTCCGTTTGCAGGTGCTTGTTTCGGACTTGCCGATTTTACAGGGCTTTGTACCGACGCTGCCTGTACTTTATTCTCCTCTGCTGCTGTCTTTTCTTCTTTCTTTTCTGCAGACACTGCTTCTGGTTCTTCTGTAGTAGGAAGCTCTTCCCCTACTGCCGACTTAATCTCAGAAACATTCATAATTGCATTATAGATTTCTTCATATGGCTCTTTTGATATTACAAATATACTAAAATCAAAGTCAAATTTTTCATCTTCAATGTCCTGTACACTTGGAACAGAACAAATCACTTCTCCATGCGGCTCAATACTTTTAAATACCAAAAATGCCCTTGCTGACTTTAAAATACAGTTTTCATCCACTGTTACAGTAATACCGTAAAATTTCATTCCAGCACTTACTGCTTCTTTTGCTGCATGAAGTTCAAAGTCTTTTAGTTTAATTGTTTTGTAGTTCTTTCCTGCTGTACTGTCTTCTTTTGCACCCTGCGGTTCAGATGCTGCTTTTTGCTCCTGCGGCTTTTCATTTAATGTATCCACCGTAGCATCCGCACCGCCTTTTAGTACGGCATTTAATCTTGCTATAATCGGTTCGTTATCCTCTGTTCCTTCATCCTGAAACTCCATAATATTTGTCAGATAAGCCTCTAGCGCATCCAGACACTGAAATACAATATCTACAATATTAGCATTGATTTTCATCTTACCAGAACGTACTTCGGAGAATACATTTTCCATATCATGCGTTAAACGCTGCATCCTTTTATAGCCCATTGTACCTGCCATTCCTTTTAAAGAATGGGCAGCACGGAAAATCTCATTGACAGTTTCTTCATTCTCCGGCTCTTTTTCTAAAATCAGCAGTTGATTGTTTAAACTTTCCAAATGTTCCTTTGTTTCATCGATAAAAATCTCAAGATATTGACTTACATCCATAATTACTGCAC
>CAJUGZ010000052.1 GCA_910585855.1 uncultured Lachnospiraceae bacterium
GAAAAGGCAGAAGTCTTAGAACTTCTTACTTTTTGGAAACCGGAACAGCAGGATGTCCACCGTTTTCGAATCTGGCGTCCCCCCATCTCCCCCCAATATAACTTACACATAGTCTTCCACCAGCAAAAAGCAAACGCTGTCCTGCCGTTCTACTATATAATATACCGCAAAATCGCATGAAAGTTCATTTATTCTAAAAACCTGCAAAATCCCAGCATCCTCTTCTAATTTAGAGATAAAATCATGATATCTAGGATATTCTTTTTTTAATTTTTCTATACATTCCTTATTTTCTGAATACTCTTCACAGTAATAAGAAAACCGACACAGCGAACTCTCTTCATACTCTTTTAGTTCCTGTATCAATGATTCCTTTGTCATCTGTACCACACTTTCCTGTGAAAATTCATACTGAAACTCATCACAAAGTACTTTTTCAAAATCAGAAATTACCCCTTCTCTCCCAACAAAGAACTCTAAAAATTCTGGATAATATCTTCGAAAAAAATCTTCATCGTATTTTATATTACAACAAGCACTTTCCGCACGTTTCAAATCCTCAAACTGACCAAGCAAAAACATCATCAGTGCATACTTTCCTACCTCTTCTTTATCTGCAGCATAAAAATCCAGACAAAGCTCCATTACAACAAGATGAAACTCCGATGCCATTACACCATACAGTTCCATTTTTTCTTCTTTTAAAAGATAGTCCTTCCTCCACTCTTTTATTTTTGGGAAAAATTTCTTTCCCCGCTCTTGAAAATTAGAAGTTGTCATTTCCTCTTTTATTAAAAAATCCAATAAATGCGTGCAAAAATTATTATTAAATATCTGTCTTAAAACGGTTTCTTTTTCCCACAAATCAATCATCTGCCTTTCTTTTGGCTACTTCTTCTGCCACCACTCTGCCAAATCAAAACACCTTACATTTGTCCACATACGATTAATCCGCTGGTTTTCCTCCTGATCAAAATACTCCATTACCACACACCGATCCATCACCGAAACAGGCGGATACTGCGCATAAAGCTGACGTTTTGTCTGTTCCTGCGGTGCTGTTACAAAGTATTCTTTTCCGAAAAAATAGCTGATTTCATAATCTATTGTATCTGTTTCCTCTTCCTCTGCCCCATAATTCCATTCAATATATTGAGAAATCTGATCACTTTCTCCTCCTGAAATCACAGAAGTATATCCAATATACTCCATATTTCGAATTGCATTGTCTGGTCTGGATACAAAGTGAATAAATGCCTCTGCTGCCATCTGCTTCTCCCGATCTCCGGCAATCGCATCTTTTAGCATACACCATCCGTCAAACCAAAGGTTCGTAGCCTCCTCCGGTGCAGAATAGCAAAGAAAAATCCCGTCTTCCTCTGCCTGATCTAATGTATAAACCGCATCTCCTGACCACTGCTGATTTGCTACTACCTTTCCCGTTACCATATCCGCTTTTCCGCTGTCGGTTTCAAACGAATAAACCTGATCCTTTATTCTGCTTAAAATTTCTTCTACTGCTTCTACGGTTTCAGAATCAGTCAGATTCAGCAGTTCTCCTAACTTCTCTTTATAGTCGTTTTGTTCTAAAAAATCTGGATCTAAAATCCAATCTTTTTGATAAATACTGACTCCGGCAAAAAAAGCATCCCTCACACTGTCCTTTATTGTAATCCGTTTATAAAATTTATCTGACAAAAGCAAATCCCAATGCGCCGCTTCTTCTTGTGTCACTTCAGAAGGATTATATACTATTCCAAGCGTTCCCCACATATAGCCTGCAGCATATTTGCTAAGCGGTTCTCCATTAATCTCTAGTTCATCATATACCTTCTTAATATAAGGAGAAACCCCATTTGCATAATAGTGATGCTCCGTATTTTTATAAAAATCCTCTGAAAACGGCAGCACCAAATCCTCCGCAATCAATTTCATAATCATATACTCCGAAGGACAGACCAAATCATAGGCATCCCCCAATGTAATCTGGTTATACAGCTCCTCATTTGTTCCAAAGGTAGAATACTCCACCTTTACCTTTTTTCCATATACCTGATAAAACCACTCCTGAAAATCCTCAATCATCCCATTTTCAGGCAAAATCACAGTACCGTCCGAAAGTACAACCGCATCTTCTTCCTCCCATCCCCCTTCATCAATATATTCCTCCCAGTTATTCACCCGAAGTACAATCGTATCCTCCTCTTCCTTTCCACATCCTCCTAATAAGACCAAAAAAATCCCCAAAATCCAAACAGCATACCACCTTTTTTTACCTGTATCCACTCTGACCACTCCAATCTATCTTATTTATTCCTCAGACTGTTTTGTATGATAATTCATTCCAACTACCACCAAAGTTACAACTACAAAAATAATCGTTGACAAAGCCCAAAGCGCTGTCTTAATCTCTGTCTGAGAACCCCTTGTAGCATTTACCACATATGTACTGATGGTATCAAATGTTGCGGGTTTTGTATAAGTAGCTATAAAATAATCATCCAGCGACAATGTAATTGCCGTCATAAAGCCGGATACAATTCCCGGAACAATCTGCGGCAGAATCACTTTTATCAATGCCTGAAAAGGGGTACACCCCAAGTCCAAAGCAGCCTCATAAAGCTGACTGTCCATCTGTTTTAAACGAGGCAATACCGATAAATAGACATAAGGAGCACAAAGCGCAGTCTGTCCAATCACAAGCGGAAGAAAGGTTTCCTTTCGAATACGAAAAAATGCAATCATCAAAATACAAGTCGAAAAACCAGTTACTACATCTGCATTTACAACAGGAATCTGATTGGCAAATTCAATTACTCCTCTGGTTGTCTTTTTCGAATAAAATGCTCCAATCGCTCCAATAGTCCCCAAAAAAGTAGCCAGCAATGCCACCACAACCGCAAGAATACAAGTTCCAAATATCATTTGCAAAAGTTCTGGTGTTGTAAACAGCGTCTTATAATTTTTCAAAGAAAATCCCCGTATCTGTCCTATCATAGCCGAATTGGTAAAGCTATAAACCGTTAAAATCAAAATCGGTGCATATAAAAACAGCAGTACCAAATAAATCCAAACCGTACCTAGCATTTTCTTCATCTCTCATGTAATCCTCCTATTTTTCGTTTCCTAATCTGTATCTATAACCTTATTTCTTTTTTATTTTAAAACACGAGCCCGTTTTGCCTGTTCCTGTTTTGTAATCCGCCCTGAAAATAAAGTTACTGCTCCAATCATCAGCAATAAGATAACAGAAATAACCGATCCATTGTTCCAGTCATAAGAACTAAAATAACTGCCAATTAAACTTCCCATAATATAAGTACTGTTATAAACCATATCCAGCACCACATAATTGGTCATAGAAGGCAAAAATACCATAGTAACACCACTGATAATACCGGGAACGGAAAGCGGCAGCACCACTTTATAAAAAACCTGAAATTCGGATGCTCCAAGGTCAAAGGCTGCCTCAATCAAACTGTTATCCAATTTGCACAATGCCTGATAGAGCGGCAAAATCATAAAAGGCAAAAAATCATACACCATACAAAGTATCGTATTAAAAAACGGATGATAAGCAAGATTTCCTTCCAATAAAGTTAAAATTTCTTTTAATGCCGTAATACGCAGTGTAAAATTAATCCACATCGGAAGTACAAACATCATAATAAATGCCTGCTTTTTGCCAAAATTGCCCTTTGCCAAAAAAAAAGCAGCCGGATATGCCAATAAAAGGCAGAATACTGTTGTAAACAGTGCAATCACTATACTATAAAGCAATGTTCCAATCGTTTTTCCGCTTCCAAAAAAACGAATAAAATTTGCAAATGAAATATTTCCGTTTTCATCTGTAAACCCAAAATAGATTAAAACCAAAAGCGGAATAATCACAAATAAAAGCAAAAATATCGCATAAGGAACAGCAAGCTGCTTTCTTGAAAATAAATTTTTATTCATCTCTCCACTCCCATACCAATTTTTATATAATTCTTTTTTTATCATATAAAATCATTACTTTTTATAGGAATTATTCGATAAGTTACTTTTTCCTGAGGAATTAAAATACTGACAAAATCCTCCTGATTCCACAAATCTTCGTCATCTACCACATAGTCCTCCTCCGACTTGCTCCGCACCGTATAGCGATAATGATCTCCTACATAAAGAAAAGAAATAATCTTTCCCTGTACCACTCCAGCTTTTGCATCATCACTTAATTGCGCCACAGACGGCTGAAACGATGCCTCTATCCGTATCCCTTCTGTTCGAATCGGCTGTCCGTTTTTCCCTGTCAGACTGCCTCCCGAAAGCGTTGCATCGGGAAAAATCTGCTCCGGCTTTACTTCCCAAGAAAAATCCTCAAATTCCACAGATAACCCCTTTTCTTCCGAATATGCCCCCAACACTCCTTCGTAATGGTTAATACTGTTGTCATATGGAATCAAATGAATTAAATCTGGTGCAATATAAAGCCCCACTGTTGTACCAATCGGATAATTTTTTAAACTATGAATCTCAATTT
This sequence comes from uncultured Lachnospiraceae bacterium, assembly GCA_910585855.1. Taxonomy (GTDB): domain Bacteria; phylum Bacillota; class Clostridia; order Lachnospirales; family Lachnospiraceae; genus MGBC114844. Next base: position 4,523 of record CAJUGZ010000052.1, read on the forward strand.
CATTTTTCCCGGAGCGCACAAATACAATATAAAAAGTTCCCTTAAAATCAGAAGAAAGAATTTTCCCCTGAATTTGTCCTCTTCCTACAGCCGTAATTTCAATATCCTCCGGGCGGACAACGACATCCACTACCGTTCCCATTTCATAGTCATCTACACAGTCAAATACTGCACCGCAAAAACTTGCCTTTTTCTTATCTACCATTCTTCCTTTAAAAATATTGCTCTCTCCGATAAAATCCGCTACAAACAAATTACTTGGCTCATTATAAATTTCTTCTGGTGTACCTATCTGCTGGATCTCTCCGTCTGCCATTACTACAATTTTATCTGACATAGTAAGAGCTTCTTCCTGATCATGTGTGACAAAAATAAAAGTAATTCCCAACTTTTTATGCATATTTTTTAATTCTAACTGCATCTCTTTGCGCATTTTATAATCCAATGCACTGAGCGGTTCATCTAAAAGCAAAAGTTCTGGCTCATTTACAATGGCTCTTGCAATCGCAATTCGCTGCTGCTGCCCACCGGATAACGTATGGATACTTCTTTTCTCAAACCCCTCTAAATCCACAATTTCCAAAGCATGGCGCACTTTTTCGTCCTGTTCTCTTTTGGCAAGCTTTTTTAGCTTTAAACCAAATGCAATATTGTCATATACATTTAAATGCGGAAATAAGGCATACTTTTGAAATACAGTATTAATTGGACGCTTATTTGGCGGAAGAACACTGATATCCTCCCCATTCAGCAAAATTTCACCTGAAGTCGGTATCTCAAAACCTCCTATCATACGAAGAATCGTGGTCTTTCCACAGCCGGACGGACCTAAAAAAGTGACAAATTCACCTTTTTTTACTTCCAAATTAAAATCCTCCGTCACTACGGTATTTCCGTCAAAACATTTTTTGATATGTCTTAGTTCAATTAAATTCTCGCTCTTCTTCATCGTTTTTCCTTCCACCATTTTTTCCTGAATTGATAACCACTATATCATATTGTATATCATAAAAGAAAAAGTCATTCTATGCAAGTAAAATCTTATAAAATTTTGTCGTTTTTTTCGATTTCCAGTAATTGGTTTGACGAAGGGGATGCCAGATTAAAACAAAAACACCAGAGCAAAAAACCAATTTTCTTACTCTGGTGTTTTTAGTATTTTTTATTGCTAAATAGCTGTTTGATTTCCTATCCTGTCTGTATCGTTTTTTCGATAATCACTTGGCAGGCAATAGTAATACTGCTTAAATGCTGTAGTAAGTGACTTTGCACTTGGAAATCCATTTTTTAAAGCAATTTCTCCTATACTTTGATTACTGTTTAATAAATCATGATAGGCATGTTCTAAACGTATCTTTTGAAGATACTGTTTAAAGTTCATATCGCCGTACTTTTTAAACATCTTTGACAGATATACCGGTGAAAATCCAAACTCTTCTGCCAAACTTTCTAATGTAATTTCTGCAGCATAATTTTCCTGCATATAATTTAATATTTCCCCTAATCGCCCTTGTCCGCCGAAATGGGCGGTATCTTTACTGCGTTTTTCTGCTGAGCCATAAGTCAAAAGCAGTTTATGCAATAATTGATAGAATTTTGATTGAAGCTCCAGCTCGTAGGCAAATTCTTTTTTTTCTGATATAACTGCCATTTCTTCTAAAATTTTTCCTATATATTCCTCTGCTTTTTGACATTGATTTTGGGAAAAAAATGCCTCTTCTTTTTTTATATACCCTTTTAAAAAGAGAGCTGGTATCTGAATCACTAGAATTTCACTTTCTGGTTCTGCCGCAGCAGAATACGTTTCATTCAAATTGATTACGATGACTTCTCCTTTATGTAAAAAGTAATGTCTTTCTCGAATAAACAACCGAAGTTCTCCTTGTCGTACATAAAATACTTCGATATACTCTTTATGCCAGCGTTTGGTATTCTTTGACTTTTCTTCTACTTTTCCAAAATAAAACATTCGAAATGGAAGTTCTTCCCATACCTTTCCCTGTTCCTGCCGAAATTTCAACTAATTCACCATCCCTTAATTGCAAAACCAACATTTTTATCTGAAAACTTACAACCATATTTTATTGTTTTCCCACTTTTATTATAGCGTTTCTGCTAAAACCTTTCAATGTTATTTTATAAAAAGCGCATTATTTGGCATAAAAAATACACTTTTTGACAGTTATTTTTTTAATAAAATCCAAGTTTATTCTAATCACACAGCCGGAATCGAACCAGAGGTCTATGAAAAACCATCATATAAATTAAAATTTTTATATCACCGGACGCAAGAGGCGGTTGACTGGATAGCGGTAGAAATTTTTATTACAGAACAAATCTTCCGCAAAGTTTAGACACAATTCTTTTTTTGTTTCGGGAGCAAGAAACAGCCAGATTCGAAAACAATGGGCAGCCTGCAGTGACTTTGGAAAAAAGTTAGAAGTAAAAACCAAAATATAGCAGATAACATTCCATTACCTGCTATATTTTAACCCTCTTAATATAAAATTTTCACTAGCTAAAACAATTTTATTTCTCTAACGAATCCATGCTCCCGTAGGTCCAACTTTATATCCATCCGGGGTTATTGTATCTGCTGCCATTTCACCGAGAGAATTCATATAATACCACTTATCATCTGCGGTTTTGTGCCAGCCAATCTTCATATCTCCATTGATACTATCTAAAAGATACCATTTACCTCCTCTTAACTGCCAGCCGATTTTCATATCTCCATTTACTTCATCTAGAAGATACCATTTGCCTCCTCGCTGCTGCCAGCCATTTTTCATATCTCCATTTACGCTATCAAGCAGATACCATTTGCCGTCTGTTGTCTTTAACCATCCGGTTTCCATCTTTTTATCTGTCTGATCCATATAATACCATTTATCACCTGTCTTTAACCAGCCATCTACTGCCTTGCTGTCCGATCCAAAATAGTACCAAGAACCATCTACCTTTTGCCATTTATCTTTTGAAAGCGTTCCATCTTTTTCGCAGAAAACAATCTCCTTCTGTACACTAATTACTAATTTTCCATTATCACTTTCTACAACATCCTGAATAGTTACAGAACTGCCCAAAGCCTCTTCCACTTGATTCTGTTCTCTATCAGTTAAATCAGATTCCGTACTTTCTTCCTCGTCCTCGTCGTCCTCTTCTTCTTCATAAGAAGGTCTATCTGGCGTACTTGGGTCTTCCGGTGTACTCGGCTGTGTCGATTCTTCCGGTTCACTTGGGGTTGTTGGATCTTCTGGTATACTCGGCTGTGTTGGTTCTTCTGGTTCGCTTGGAGTTGTCGGATCTTCCGGTGTACTCGGCTGTGTTGGTTCTTCCGGTTCACTTGGAGTTGTCGGATCTTCTGGTGTACTCGGCTGCGTTGGTTCTTCCGGTTCACTTGGAGTTGTTGGATCTTCTGATGTACTCGGCTGCGTTGGTTCTTCTGGATCACTTGGCTGTGTTGGATCTTCCTCTGAAACAATCAATATTACCTTTATTGTTACAGTAGTATCTTCAAATTCTGCCAAAATTCCTGTTAATGTGAACTCCGCTGCTTCTGTATAAATTTCTTCCAAATTAGAATCATCCCATATTACAGTTGCTTCTGTTTTCTTACCAGATACACAGGTAACTGCTGCACTGGTCGGAACTTTTGCCATAATTTCCTGTTTCTGGATTCCCTCTTCTGGAATCGTTATGGTAAAATCTTCAAAACTCTCTACCTCAGATACCACGGTGTCTGGATCTACTTCTGGTTCTTTTTCTTTATAATAATATGGTTCCCATCCGGCAAAATAATCTTCTGTACGAATTTCTGCTGCTTCTTCTGCACTCATCACGGTATCTTTTACTCGTTTTGAAGTATCTACCGCTGTACCATCCGGCAAAGTAGTATTAAATTCACGGAAGAAGGAATTCTCTGCCTTTCCGCCGCTCATATCTGACCATCCGGCTTCCCGAATCATGCTTTCTGATTCCAGTACTGTATTTAAAAATACTACATGTGCACCTTCTCTCCATGGACGTCCAAAACATCCTTCTCCAACTTGCAGTTCTTTATTTGATGTAACGGTACAATTTAAGAATAAACATCCCTTTGGTGCCTGATGCTGCATTGCGGTAATATATCCGCCTGCTAACTGATCACGATAGCCATACCATTGTAATTCACAAGTGTCAAAAACAGCATCTCCATCTCCGAAAATATAATCCGTATTTCCAGAAATCAAACATTCTTTAAAATAGGTATGTGTATTTAACTGAATAAATAAGGTATCCTGACTTCCTAAAATCGTACAGTTTTTAAATTCAGCACGATCGGCATCCACTGCCAATGCACAGGCTCTTTCTGTTGCTGTCTTTGTTGTAACATCCAATCCATCCACTCGCTGTACACGAATTGCTTCTTTCATATCCGGCTGTGCGCCATCTTCTATTTCTTCTTGTGTCATATAACGGTTAAATGATGTTTCAAATGTAATATTCTCTGCTCTGAAATCAGTTGCTTTTGATTTTATATAGACAGAAGCTCCCCACTTATTGACACTGTTTTGAGAATACTTGTCAAATGCAAGATTTTCATCATAATAGCCATCTTTACTTGCACTATAATATTTATACCCAACACCATAATACCATGTCAATAATACTTCCTGCTCAGGATAATCATTCACAAAAGTCAGATATGGGGTTTCAATTACTACCTGCTCCCGATATACACCCGGATAAATATGAACAGTAATTCGTTCAGCTTCACTGGCTGGCTTTATCGCAGCACATGCTTTTACTGCTTCTCTTACTGTATCATAATGAAGTGAACCTTCTTCTAACTCATCAGCCGGATAACCTACATAAAGATCTGCTGCAAAATCTATTTTTTCCTCTGCTGTAGAAATATAAAGCAAATCTTTTACAGCCGAACTCTGTTCTACGACAATATGACCTACCATCGTATAGCCATCTACCGGAGCGAGAATCTCATATTCACCCGTTCTTAGATTGCCGGTATAACTGTCTGCTGTTATTGTTCCGGTATAGCAATAATCATCTTCTAAATTGATAAATGTAATCTGTGATGCCTGATCATTTTCCTTTAAACCAAGCAAATTTCCAGATACCAGATAAACTTCTTTTGCTTTTACTGCAATATCCTTTGTATCATTGCCTGTTAATGTTACCGTTATATCTTGTGTTAATTCATAATCATTTGCCCCTGTCATAGTAAGCTGATAGGTAACATCATTTTCCAACTGCGCTGTATATGTCCAATCTTCCTTTACTTCAAGAATGACATCTTCTTTTAATAAAGACGGATTCGTACAAGATAAAGTCATCTTTAAATTAGATGGATCAAAATCACTTGCAAAACCGGAAATTTTACCAGACAATACAGACAAACTTTTTGCTTCTACTACTAAATTAATATTTTCTAATGCTGTATTGGCAGTTATAATTCCCTTGGAACTATCTGTAAATCCATATCCTTTTGCCCCTGCTAATATTGCTGTTAAAGTTGTATTGGCAGGAACTAATGCTGCAAATGTTCCGTCCTCATAAAGTGTAGCTTCTATACGCTTACCAGAAGTTTTATCCTCCAATATTACTTGATAATCCGTAATTGAACAGCCGCCTAAATCAATATTTCCCTTTACTAAAACATCCGGGGTTCTGGTAACACGTAAAAATCTAGGCTTTCCACCTCCATTATTTAAATATAATTTATAAGTTCCGGCATATTCTGCTGTAAATTCTTTCTTGGTATATGCGCCTGTTATTAATGAAATTACATCGTCTTGCTCCCCTTCACTGCCTTCATATAAAAAATGCAAATCCATATCGGCATTTTCTACCATCATATAAGCAGTAATCACATCACCCGGAAGCACATTTTTAATTTCTACATATCGGCTTCCAAACCCCTCACTAGAACCTTTTCCTGCTACATAATAAGCTCCTAAACTGGTATAGCCATCTCCAAAATCATATTTATACTTATCCTTCTTTGCATCGGCACTATTCGTTCCGCCTGCTGAATTCTCTATATTATTATAATAAATTCGATCGCTTTCCTGATACACCCATACCAAATCGCCAAACTCATATTGCCCGGAATTTTCAAAAATTCCTCTCGACTTAAACAAGGACGCATCCAATCCTTCATAAAAACTTTTTTGAATATAATTGATATACTTTTCGGTATCCGTTTCTTCTACTCCGCCAAAATCCCATACATCAATTTTTCTGTTTTCTACATAAGACGAAATCGGATCGTAGCTTTCTGTACAATTTACTTTAATATTTTTTATCCATGCACCATTTCCTGCGGTAACTAAAGTAATCACTCCGTCTTTTACTGCACCACTAAAATTCAATACTTTATCACCGCTTAATGCCCCTGATTCTTTTCCATCTACACTTATTGTTGCATTTGCATAGAAAAATCCTGTTACTGTTAATTGATAATTTCCAACCGCCGGAATTGTAACTGTAACAGTTGGTTCAAATTGAGTACATGCACTTTCTTCATTATAATGTACACCATTTTGACTATTCGTTGCATCAATTGTCATGGTATTAAATTCAAAAATATCTTTACGTGTTGTTGTATCTGTATAAGAACCCTCTGAACCATCAAACTTCCATTCCCGCTCACCATACAGTACTTCTGAACTAACTGGTTTTTCACAAATAACCGAAATTGATTTTACCCATATTCCATTATTTGCTGTATGAACTGTAATTGCTCCGTCTTTTGTTTCTCCCTTAAAAATTAGTGTATTATCTCCATTTTGCGGTTCTGACTCTTTTCCGTCTACTGTTACGGTAGCACCATTCCAAAACTTTGCTTCAATAGAAAGCGTATAATTTCCAGCCGATGGAATAATAGCAGTTACTGTTGGTTCAAATTGCGTACAATTACTTCCTTCATTAAAAGATACTCCATTTCCGCTTTGTGTTGCATCAATTGTCATTGTATTAAATTCAAAAATATCTTTTCGTTTTGTTGTATCTGTATAAGAACCTTCTGAACCGTCAAATTTCCATATACGTGTTCCATACAAATCTTCTGCACTTATTGGTTTCTCACAAGTTACAGAAATCGATTTTACCCATACTCCATTATTTGCTGTATGAAATGTAATTGCTCCGTCTTTTGTTTCCCCTTTAAAAGTCAGTATATTATCTCCATTTTGCGGCTCTGACTCTTTTCCATCCACTGTTACGGTAGCACCATTCCAAAACTTTGCTTCAATAGAAAGTGTATAATTTCCAACTGATGGAATAGTGACAGTCACCGTCGGTTCAAATTGTGTGCAACTGCTTCCTTCATTAAAAGCTACTCCATTTCCGCTTTGTGTTGCATCAATTGTCATTGTATTGAATTCAAAAATATCTTTTCGTTTTGTTGTATCTGCATAAGAACCTTCCGAACCGTCAAACTTCCATGTACGTGTTCCATATAGTGCTTCTTCTGTTCCCATTATGTATGATACGGTTTCTTCCTTCGGAAGCTCTGCGTGTGCCTGCGGCAACAAAGTGGAAGAAGCCATCATCAATACTGCCATTGCACCGGCAAGTATCTTTTTTGACTTATTAATAAAATGTCTAATCATATGCTACCTTCCTTTTTTGGCAAAATAAGCCCCGTTTCTATAAACTTTTATTCTCTATATCAACAGGGCTTAAACTTGTTAATAGTATCCTTCAAAACAATTCATTCAAGTCTTATCGAATCCATGCACCTGAAGAATCTACCTGATAACCATCCGGGGTAATCATATTTGCTGCCATTGCACCTGATGCCGTCAGATAATACCATTTACCTCCTCTTAGCTGCCAGCCAATCTTCATATCTCCATTGATACTATCTAAAAGATACCATTTGCCGCCTCTTAACTGCCATCCTGTCTTCATATCTCCATTGATACTATCTAAAAGATACCATTTATCGCCTCTTAACTGCCAGCCAATCTTCATATCTCCATTAGTGCCGTCTAAAAGATACCACTTGCCATTCTTCTGTTGCCAGCCTGTCTTCATATCTCCATTTACTTCATCTAATAAATACCACTTTCCATCACCTGTTTTTAACCAACCGGTTTCCATCTTCTTATCGCTTTGATCCATATAATACCATTTATCGCCTGTCTTTAACCAGCCATCTACTGCCTTGCTGTCCGATCCAAAATAGTACCAAGAACCATTTACCTTTTGCCATTTATCTTTTGAAAGCGTTCCATCTTTTTCACAGAAAACAATTTCCTTCTGTACACTGATTACTAATTTTCCATTTTCACTTTCTACAACATCCTGAACAGTTACAGAACTGCCCAAAGCCTCTTCCACTCGATTCTGTTCTCTATCAGTTAAATCAGATTCCGTACTTTCTTCCTCATCATCGTCATCCTCATCCTCATCATAAGAAGGTCGATCTGGCTTACTCGGCTCTTCTGGATCACTCGGCTGAGTTGGATCTTCTGGATCACTTGGCTGAGTTGGCTCTTCTGGATCGCTTGGCTGAATCGGATCATCTGGATTGCTTGGCTGAGTCGGATCATCTGGATCACTCGGCTCAGTCGGCTCTTCTGGATTACTCGGCTCAGTCGGATCATCTGGATTGCTTGGCTCAGTCGGATCATCTGGATTACTTGGCTCAGTTGGATCGTCTGGATTACTTGGCTCAGTTGGATCGTCTGGATTACTCGGTTCAGTCGGATCATCTGGATTGCTCGGCTCAGTTGGATCTTCCGTAGCATTACCTTTTAATATAATATTGACGCTTGCCGTATAATCATCCACTCCATCAATCGTACCACTTACTGTTATTTTTGTTTCTTTTGTATAAAGCTCTTCCAATTCAGATAAATCCCACGTCACCGATCTTACCTGATAGGAATCTGACATAAACATAACTCTTACTTCTGTAGGAAGTTCCGCTACGATTGCTTCTTTTGTCAATCCCTTTTCTGGAATATCAATTTCTACATCTGCAAGGCTTCCAATACTCTTTACTTCATCATCTGTCAATTTATAAATTGTTCTGCCTCTAGAATCTGTTAAAGTAAGATTTTCTATCTGAGCTGTTACACCTGTCAAAGCAAATCCATACTGTACCTCATCACTGGCAGCAGGTCTTTTATCAGAAAACACATAATATAAATCCATATCCGGTCCGTCTGAATTTCCATTCGGATATACGCCGCTTCCTGCTTCGGCATAAGTTCCTGTCCAGCTTACCTTATAACCTAAACCGGTCTTTTCAAATATAATATGATAGGTTTTTCCTATCTCATAACTTGGCTTGGAATTTTGATCATTTTTATACAATCCATTATTTACACTGCTTCCTGCATTTCCTGTATTACCGCCAGACTTTGTAAAATAAGCTGTTAAGCCTCCCATCTCTGTTGGTGTTCCAGAAACATTTCTAAAACCTAATGAACTAAATTCTTCTTCTCCATTTCCAATTTCAAATACCCCAACAAAAAATCCTCTGTCCTTACTTTCATCATCCTGCCTGCCAAGGATGGTAACATCCATCTCCATGGTTTGGGCATCTGTTGTCTTAGGAAATACATAATAACTTACATTCTTTGCTAAATTTTCTCCTACCTGCTTTGTTATTCTTCCGTCTGTAGCAGACTGATCCAAAATAATTGCACTTCCAGATGCAGTTACCGTTAAATATCCTTTTTCATCTATCTTTGTCAATGCAACTTGCTCAATTCCTTCTGTATCAATTTCAGCCTTTGCAGAAATTGTCACCTGACCTGTTACATTTTCAATCAACAGATTTCCTTCCAATGGATCTACTAAATCCAATGCAATCTCTATTGGTTCCTGATCTCCTACTGTTACCTGAACCGTCTTAGGAAGACGGTAACCTTTTGTTGTTGTTAAGATTACGGAAATATCATTTCCGGTTGTTACAGTATCCACTTTATTTGTAACCCCAATATTCTCCATATCATAGATTACATTACAAATATTCGAGCTAACCTTAATATTAGAAAAACGAGCCGTATTAATCTGTTCCATATCATTTGCAACACGATTACTATCGGCAGCAAAACCAATATACACCTCTTCTCCCATTGGAATGGTTTTGCTTCCCATCAATTTCCATACTACTCCATCCGCAGAACTATAAGCTGTAAACTCATCTCCTCTGCGAATCAGACGCATCCAATAGCCTAATTCCTCTGGACCATCTTTAAATGGAACGGCTGTCTGAAGAATCACTCCTGCTCTTTTGGCAGTTTCTACATCATCCAAACTTTCTGCCAAAGAATTAAAGTTTCCGCCCTTTTTATCTCTTGAAGCCAAATACATAGCCCAAGGAATCCCTATCGTTTCTTCTGTTTTTGCCCAAGATAATCCCAATACTGCTGCTGCCGAATCTTTATCCAAATCTTCCCGTATCATAATTCCGGCAAAAGCATGATTATCTACAGAACTAATGAACTCCAATTTTGCCGTAATTTCTACATCACCTGTATATTTTTTATAGACATAATGACATGCATCTGTAGCAGCACTGGCAATCTCTTCACTTGTTACACCTGCCTTCGTTCCCTCTGCCTTACCAAGTTTTCCGTTTCCTTTTACGGTCAATACTCCATCCTCTAAACTTCCATATCCAGCTACATCCACTTCACCGATATCTGCAGAAGTCCATCCTGCCTCTTTTAACTCTGTATCCGAAGTATTGATATGAATTTCATGCGGTGTTGTCTGTGTTGAATTTCCCTCTGCATCATATACTCTTGCCGAAACAAAATAAGATCCATCCGGCAATTCAGGAAGAGTACAAGTAATTGTCGTTCCATTTACCGTTCCTTCTCCAATATAAGTTCTTTCTGTTAAAGTACTGTAATAAAAGTCTGCTTTCTGAATCTCATGTTTTGAACCAGAAGCATCTACCGTAAGAGTTATATCTGTTCCCTTTTGAATCATTTGATTATTCGAAGGAGTTGTCATCTCCACAACTGGATTTTCCGGCACATGATCCATATCCACAATAGAATTTAAATATACTTCCAAATTGGTATAACCCGGCTCTTTTAACCACTTCATAGAAAGAGTATCACTAACTTTACTTCCATCCGCCGGATCATTTTTATCTAATCCATTATTTTCCTCCCAATCATCCGGCATACCATCTCCGTCTGTATCATATCCTTCTTTGTGCTGTTCTACTATTACACCAGACTCCGATAAAAATCCACCTGCTTCATGTTCTGTATTAACATAACGACCTAACTGATTTTCTACTTCCGCCGTAATTCTTGCATCAATCGCATCTCTTCTTGGATAAGTTGCTCCCGCCTTTGTCAATACCTCCTGTAAGGTTTCCTCTGGATTAAATTCTTCCTTCAATACCGTATTTAAATATTCATCAAATGCATCATTTGTTGCCGTCCCAGCATCACCTGTACCATCCTTTGAATAATAAGGCACTTCTGCCAATGTCGATTTATTCGATCCCGACTCTTCCCCTGAAAAACTTCCATAATCAGAAATATTATCCATTGTAATTAACGGCGTTTTTTCTCCATTTTCACGATTTAAATAATCCGTCAGATAATTATTCTTAATATAAAAGCCGCCGACTTTTCCTTTTTCACCCGGATTGATTACCCAATTTGCCACAGAATCTCTTGTTCCCGGACCAGCCATCTCATAGTTATTGATAAAGTTGGTATTGGCATAACCACCGCCATAAGTCGTATTAAAGCCCCAGTTATAAATTACATTATCATTCATTTGAACAACAGCTACATGCTTTGCATCCGCTGCTCCACCATAACCGCCTCCCAAACGAGGATTTCTAGAGGTATGATCAGCATATAAATTATGGTGGAATGTTACATTATCACCGCCTGCAATCGCACCATATCCATGACGTCCTTTCGAATGTCCCGATAAAGTAAGACTTTCATACACCAAACTCCACTGAACTGTACCATCCTGTCCACGATAAATGGATAAACATTCATCCGTATTCCAACTAAACGAGCAGTGATCAATTACAAAATTTTTATTATCACGTCCCCACAATGAGTCCATGGAATCCCCGCCGCTATGTACATTAATCGCACCCGGACGAAAACGCATATACCGAATAATAATATTGTTCGAATTACTCAAACAGGTATCAAACCCGGAAACCGTAATCCCATCTCCCGGCGCAGTCTGCCCTGCAATCGTTACGTTTGAAATATCTTTAAATTCCAATGTATCTTCAAGCTCAATATTCCCTGATACATTAAATACAATCGTACCGCCGCCGTTTTCCTTTGCCTTAAATAACGCCCAGCGCAGCGATCCCTCAATACAATCATCAGAAGTTTTCCCCGTCTGATCTAACAAATTCGTTACCGTATAAACCGTTTTTCCACGACCACCGGTTGTATACTTTCCGCCGCCTTCTGCACCCGGAAAAGCCGGTACTTTATCTGTAGTCGGCGGATCGACAGGAGGATCTGACTCTTCTTCTTTTTCACATTCATAAGTCAAAGCAATACTATACCATTCAGAACCTCCGCCCGGAGAATAAGTATAATAAGTTTTCCCTGCTTTCACAGGTATCTCCTTAAATACCCTAACTCCATTTGAACCACTATTATTGGTATATTCCAATACACTATTGGCTATAGTACCATCAAGTGTTTCAACAACAAACTGTTTTCCATTATTCACTTTTACAACTAATTGTAATTTTCCATCGTATTTAGGAGTAATACTGATAAATCTTCCTGTTCCTTCTGCCGGTTTTGGACTTCCAGATCCTGCACCAAATTTTCCTATATTATAAGTAAGTTCATCTCCTGTTCCATCTACAGCCGTTCCCTTACCATTTTCATCATAAGTGATTACTGTATCTATAGCAGTTGCCTTACCACTACTATCATACGTAAAATTCGTACCGGCTGATATATCCATCCCTTTAAACTGATAAACTTCCTTCTCTGTCATAGCAGAAGCAGTCCATTCTTTCAGCACATCTTCCGTTTTTGTTACCATTTGTACATCACCGGGATTATCTGGTTCTTTCTTTATTTCACGTTCATATGTGTAAGCAATACTATACCATTCAGAACCTCCGCCCGGAGAATAAGTATAATAAGTTTCCCCTGCTTTCACAGGTATCTCCTTAAATACTCTAACTCCATTTGAACCACTATTATTGGTATATTCTAATACACTGTTGACTATAGTACCATTAAGTGTTTCAACAACAAACTGTTTTCCATTATTCACTTTTACAACTAATTGTAACTTTCCGTCATACTCAGGAGTAATACTGATAAATCTTCCTGTTCCTTCTGCCGGTTTTGGACTTCCAGAT
>CAJUGZ010000053.1 GCA_910585855.1 uncultured Lachnospiraceae bacterium
CAGTTGATTATCTGAATATGGACTTATTTGAGTCCGTTACAGTTGGTCAGGTTGTAGCAGAATATATACCAGCAACGAACGGAGAATATGGATATACCGTAGCAGGAGACCTTATGACACCAAAAAAGGGTGCAAACCTTCCGCCACTTAGAGGTTCGGGCTTTACTGTGTCAGAGGATAAAAAGCAGTATATTTCTATTCTCAATGGCAAAGTTGAATTAAAAGATGATGGAAAACTAGAAATTTCCAATATTTATAATATTACAGGTAATTTGGATATTTCTATAGGAAATGTGCGCTTTGACGGCGATGTTTATGTGAGTGGCAATGTGACGGCAGGACTTTCCATTATGGCAAAAGGAAATGTGGTAATTGACGGTACAGTGGAAAGTGTCAATATCCGTAGTGGTGGTGATGTAATCCTTCGAAAAGGTATGATGGGCGGAGGAACTGGACAGATTGAGGCGGAAGGCAGCGTAACGGGACGTTTTTTTGAGGCAGTAACAATTAAAGCAAAAGGACCGATTCGAGGCGATTATTTTTTGAATTGTAAGATTACCACAGAAGATATTTTGGAAGTAACAGGTGTAAAAGGCGTAATACTTGGAGGCAGTGTAAGGGCGTTAAAACTGGTTAAAGCGCAGACGCTTGGAAATTCGGCAGAGCTGCCGACTATTGTAGAAACAGGTGTAACGGATCAGTATATGAGGCGTTATAACGAAATTGGGCAGATGATGGCAAAAGTAGACTCTGAGATCTCAATATTGCAGAGAAATGCTGCTATGTTTGAAACAGCGGCGGCACGGGCTAAAAAGGTACGGGTGGAAGATCCTACTTATTTAAAAATTAAGCAGGTGCTTCAGATAAAGAATGACGAAAGAGATCGGTTAAATAAACAGAGAAAAGAAATGTCAGATGCCATTGCTATGAAAGGAAATTCCAGAGTGCGGATTGCCGGAACGGTATTTCCGGGAGTAAAAGTGATAATTGACTCTGAAATTTTAAATGTAGCGGATAAGGTAAAAAATGTGGAGTTTATTCTTCGTGAAGGGAATGTGACTCCTTTGATGAAGTTGTCTTAAAAAATAAAAAAGGTTTGCTTTTTAGCCGTTTTTATTATGGTTTAAAAGCAAGCCTTTTTTGGATCTGGGAGGACGCCGAAAACCAAAGGGAGTGCTATTCCGAGCCCGCTTGCGCTTAGCATTTCTTATTTTCATAGCGGACACATAAGGCACTAAAATACAGCAAGACTGTGCCTAAGTGCCGACGGGAAATGATGACCCTGCATAGTACTCCCTTTGGTTTTCGGCTGTGTACTTCCAGACTGAAAAAAATAGTAAAATGTTTGCTGTAGTGTAAAGTACCGATGGAAAATGTTGCTTCTCTTTAGATTTTAGTTATGTACTTTCAGTAGAAAAAGTATTTTGATGTAATTATTTTTATTTTGGGCAAGCATAGCTAGAATCGAAAGGTAGGTCTATGAAGAGTCATCATTTCTCGTCGGCACTTAGGTGCTGTCTTGCTGTATTTTAGTATCTTATGTGTCCGCTATGAAAATAGGAAATGCTAAGCGAGAGCGGGCACGGAATAGACCTACTTTTCGATTCTAGCGATCCTCTTTAGTCGATTTCTTTGGCTTCTGAGTCTACTGCTCCCATAACTTGAATTGCTTCTTTAATCTTTTTTAGGAATAAAACGCCTGTGCCAATATCTGTAATACCGTTCCAAATGGCAGCAATACCGATAACACGAACCATGGTAGTGGCTGCGGAAAATGGATGGATGACCAGATATAGACCGATAGCTGCACTAGAAATGGCAATTAATAAGACGGTCCACCAGTTATTGAATTTTACTCGCATAAGATCTAGAGCATGCTGCAGTTTTACAATGCTGCTGATAATAATAGCCATTCCTAACAGTACCGGGAGCAGAGAAATAATAAGTTCTGTTTTTAGGGCTACAAATACGGCTAGAACCAGATAAGTTAGACCTACAACGAAGTCATTGCGCTGATAGGTTTTTAGGGTGTCGCTTCGGATATAAGTAAAGATATAACCGATGCCTACAATTCCTAGAATCAGAGCAAACGCATAACAGATCGTAAGCAGTGTAGTTTGGGGGAAGAATAACAGGACAATTCCTAGTAAGATATAGAGAATTGCTCCTACAAAATAAATTCGCTTTAGTTCTTTAAAAATACTCATAGAAAACACCTCACAGAAAATATTTGCTAATATTGTTGTTAGCAGTCTATAATATGTAGTTATATGTAGTATAACATAAAAAATAAAAAGAAGATAGTGGAAAATTAGGAAATTAATAGGGAAAATAGGATTTTTGCACCTTGCGAAAGGAAGTATTTTTCGATATAATAGCGGTAACGCTGCCAGAAAGAAATGGAGGAATGAATGGCGAAGAAAGTTTATCTGGTGGATACCGAAAATGTTGGAGCAGTTTGGAAACATCTGTTTGAACTTGCGGCAAATACCGATGATATTTTACTGTTTTATACAGAGAATACACCGTTTTTGTCTTACAATGATTTGGATTTTGTTTTATCTTATAAGGATCGTTTTACTATGATAAAATGTTATACAGGAAATAATGCACTGGATTTTCAGTTAGTATCCTATTTAGGATTTTTAATGAAAACAGGGGCAAAAACGCAGTATATTATTATATCAAATGATACCGGATATGATGCAATGATTCGATTTTGGAGTGACAGAGAACGGAATGTATTACGTTTATCTCAGGCGGAATTGATTCGAAGTGTGAAACAAAAAGTGGAGAAAACTTTGGCAAAGGATACTGCAAAGGAAGAGCAGACACAAGAAGGACAGACAAACGAAATGACGGATGCTAAGTCAGAAGGAGTAGAGATTCAGCTTCTTACTTTGGAGAATACAAAACCAGAAATGACAGAGTTTGAATATTCCGATGAAGAGATATTGATTCAGGGGGTTCTTTCCGATGAAAAAAGCAGGGATGTGATTGGATGGATTGTGAAGATGCTTCGCCGATATAATGTAAAGCAGCTTCAGAAGATTCATCATGAAATGATTAAGAAATATGGACAGAAAGACGGCGGACAAATGTATAAACTAATAAAGCCGATTTTAAAGCAATTCTATCATATGCAGCAGGAAGAGGCAGAGATAGAGGAAGAAGAGAAGAAAGAGGATACTTTAGTTAAAGTGATTACATGATGTCGGATTTCTGAACATGATTTGCTGGCAGCGGTTTTTATAAGCAGTTTCTAGGGCAGTGAATGGCTTTGGTGTAGTCACTGTCTTTTTCGTTGTGGTTTTATATATGTTTTTTAATGTTTTTGTGGGTGAGGGGGACGCCAGATTCGAAAACAGTAGGCAGCCTGTTGTTCCGGTTTCCAAAAAGTCACTGCAGGCTGCCTACTGTTTTCGAATCTGGCTGTTTTTGACCCCGGAACAAAAAAAGAATTGTTTCCAAACGTTACTGAGTACTTGTTCTGTAATAATACATCATTTCTGCCGTTATCCAATGAACAGCGAGAGGAGTAAACTGTTTCTTGCGTTCGGTGAAAATCAACCCTTTCTGGCAGTATCTTATCTTGTTTTAATAGTATTGATACTTGCAAATTGTAACGAAGTCAACTAAAATAAAAAATAGTAAAAGAATATTTGATAAGAGAATAAGAAAGGATAGTTATTAAGAAAATATGATGAAAATAAAATTATTTGATTCGGAATTGAAGATTATGGATGCTTTATGGGAAAATGGGGAGATACGGGCAGGAGAATTGGTAAAGATTTTAAATGAAAAGTATGGCGTATAAAGTAAATAAAAATATGAAGTTATATTAAATTTTTTAGCAAAATAGTTGAAAAGCATATTTGAATCTATTATAATTATCTCAGGAAAAGAGGTGGTTATCGTGTTGTCAAAAGAAGTGTTACAACTGCTTGGAATTTCCCGTCCAACACTGACGAAATATGTAAAAACAGGAGTAATCCGGGTAACAGAACTTCCAAATAAAAGATATGATTATAATTCAGATGACGTATTGAAACTATTTAACAAGGGCGTTGAAAGAAAAACATATCTGTACGCAAGGGTATCAACACCAAAACAAAAAGCAGATTTGGAGAACCAGATCACTATGCTGAAACAGTTCTGCTTTTCCAATGGATACCGGATATCTGGGATTTATTCTGATATTGCCAGTGGGATAAGCTTTGAAAAAAGAAAAGATTTTTTCAAGCTTTTGGATGAAGTCATGGATGGCAGGGTGGAAAAAGTTGTGATTACCTATAAAGACAGGCTGTCAAGGGTTGGTTTTGACCTGTTTTATCATGTATTCCAGAAATATCATTGCGACATCATAGTGATGAGCGAAGTTGGCTCTGTAAAATTAGACAGCGAGGAAATTTTTGAAGAAATCCTATCGCTGCTGCATTGTTATTCTATGAAGCTGTACAGTAAAAGAAAAGCGAAAAAAATAAGAGAGGTGTTAGAAAGTGATGATAGTACAGAGGGTTGAAAAACATATTATAAAGCCGTCTGATACCTGTTACGCCATGCTGGACTATTTCTGTTTCCTTTCCAAAAATTTGTACAACCATGCAAATTATATACTGCGCCAGGCGTTTATAAATAGCAATAAGGCAGTCCTTTTTTCAGTTCATAAAAGACTGGGCAAAGAATAAGGACAAATATACAGGGAAGCCAAAACTTCCAAAGTATAAAAAGAAAAACGGCAGGAATATCCTGATCCTGACAAATCAGAATGTAAAATTAAGATAATAATTAAAAAGGGAGTCAAAATGAAATTAATACAAGTAAATGACAGTAA
The DNA here is from genome assembly GCA_910585855.1 of uncultured Lachnospiraceae bacterium. Classification (GTDB taxonomy): domain Bacteria; phylum Bacillota; class Clostridia; order Lachnospirales; family Lachnospiraceae; genus MGBC114844. The sequence continues at coordinate 4,835 of CAJUGZ010000053.1, forward strand.
TTTAGAATTTTTAGGGCAAGTAAAAGCACTTTATCTTGAGGCTTTTCCAAAAGAGGAACGAAAACCATATCCGATAATGGAGCAAAAACAGCGGGAAAGAAAGATGCAGATATGGGCGATTGTTCAGGAAGTAAATTGTGCTGCAGAAATAAATCAAAAGGAGAATAATAGGGATGTATTAGAGTTTTGCGGATTGGCGATTGTGATTTTGGCTCAGGAGATGGTTTTGCTGGATTATTTTGTGATTGATCCCAAAAAGAGAGGGAAAGGAATTGGTTCAGCCGTATTGGAATTATTGAAAGAAAAGTATGTTAATGCTTGTTTGATTTTAGAGATTGAATCAACCAGTGAAAGAGAAACAGGTTTGTCAAAAGAAGAGCAGCAGATACGGGAAAAGAGAAAACGGTTTTATTATCAAAATAAAATGAGGAATACAGGGCTTTTGGTTAAGTTGTTTGGAGTTTCTATGGAAGTGCTTTCAGATGGAAGAAAAATTTCTTTTGAAGAATATTTAAAAATTTATACAGATACGTTTGGAGAGTGTATTGCAGAAAAGATAGAATGTATCAGCAGATAAAAAGCAGGAATTTTTTAGAATCAGTAAAAGATAAGGAGGTATATGGTTTGATTAATGTGATTTGTCAGGACGGAGAATTTTTAGTGAAAGGAACTTATTATTTTGGAATGATAGGAACTTTTGAGAAAAAGGATTATCACTATGAGGGGAATGATAATGAAGAGATTGAGATGTATATAGATATGGATTTGGAAGATATTTTAGAAGATTTAAAAGAAGGGGATAGTTCTCGTTTGGGGGCTCTTATGCCGCTGCTTCAGTCTGCACCAAAAGATAAAGATAGTATAGCAAAGGTATTAGAAGAATATTATAATAAGCAGGAAGAACGAATCCGAGCCAATATAAAATTAATTAATAATTATTTTTGGTCATGTCTTTTTTTAGATTTTGTAGACGCTACACCATTAGTTTGGGAGAGAAAGGGAGCAATTTTGCCGGAAATGCAAAATCAATATACGGAAGAAGAATGGCAGGAAATATTTTTTAATGATGAAGTAGTTAATAAAATTTATCAGATGTCGAAAGAATATGATGAAACACCAAATGATGGAAGTATAGAAAAAACGGATGTCGAAGCGGAGGTAAGAAAGTTATTTCCGATGTTTAACTTTGAAGGACTATTGGATACAATCGAACCACGTTGTCTTGTTTTTGAAGGAAGTGATATTACGGTGGAGTTTTCAGATGGATTGGGATATGACATGTTTTGCAGTGCAGTTACGACATTTGACGAAACACTGACTCCACGGTTTTGGGATAATTTTTAGATAAAACGAATAATAAAAGGAAAAATATTAAGTAAAAAACAGAGTGATTTTATATTAATGGTATGAAATAGATAGACAAAGAGGAAACCATAAACAATACTTAAATAAAAGTATTTGTGACTTTAGAATGATACACCGCCCATTGTATTTTGCGAATGTTAGGACGGTGTATTTTTTTGATGTAGAAGGATATTTGCTGCTATATCTGATTATTTATCTGATACCGGAATTTGTAAATAATCCATCAGGGTAGTTTGATCGTTTCTCGCTGTTGGTCGGATAGCAGCAGATACATAGGAAATGCTAAGCGAAAGCGAGCCCGGAATAGACCTTCCTTGGAATTTTGGCGTTTCCCTGTCATCAGCACTCAAATATTTCTTTAAAAGTTTTATTTACAAATTTCCAATAAAAACGTATACTTATATATAAAATAGGATAGTAAATAAGCAAATCTGGAAAAATATACAAAGTACAAAAAAAGAAAAATAAGAACGGAGAAATTTATGGAACAAGAAAATTTAGTAAAACCTCCTGTGGAAGTTCGCTACAGGGAGGAACTGCAGGTATTAAAAGCAACCGATACCGGACGAGTACCAGAGAACTGGAAAATGTCGCCGAAAGCAGTGCGTACATTTATTTTAGGCAGTGCCAAACCAATTCTCTATCAAAACAAAGAATATACTATTAAAAAGAAATACTTTGGAAACGATGCTTTGATTGAACGCTGTATTATTACTCTGGCAGGAAACCGTGGACTGATGTTAGTGGGAGAACCCGGGACAGCTAAAACGATGCTTTCCGAACTGCTTTCTGCAGCAATCAGCGGAGTTAGTACCAATACCATTCAGGGAACGGCAGGAACAACAGAGGATATGATTAAATACTCTTGGAATTATGCCCTTCTCTTAGCGCATGGTCCAAGCCGGGAAGCACTTGTGCCTGCACCGTTATATGTAGGAATGGAGAAAGGGATTTTAACCCGATTTGAAGAAATTACCAGAACACCTGCTGAGATACAGGACAGTTTGATTAGTGTATTAAGCGATAAGGTATTAAATGTACCAGAGCTTGGAGATGAAGGATTTTTATTTGCAAAGCCTGGGTTTAATGTAATAGGAACGGCAAATACCAGAGATAAAGGGGTCAATGAAATGAGCAGTGCCCTAAAGCGGCGCTTTAATTTTGAAACGGTAATGCCCGTTCGGGATGTAGCAATGGAAAAACAGATTATCTTAAATGAAGTGAGTCAGTTGGCAGCAGAAAGTCATATTGCAATGGAGGCAGAAGAAGAAGTAGCAGAACTTTTGGCATCTACCTATCATGAACTGAGGGAGGGAATTTCTTCGAATGGGCATCGAATTGACCGGCCTTCTGCGGTGATGAGTACGGCGGAGGCGGTTTCGGTTTATTATCAGGCGATGCTGACTGGATATTATTATGGAGAAGAAAAGATTTCTATAGATTGTCTGGTACAGAGCCTTTTAGGAGCTGTGGTAAAGGAAAATAAGGACGATTTAGAAAAAGTGAAGGGATATTTTAATACGGTAATTCGAGATAAAAGCAGCAAAGAGGGTGGATTATGGAAAAAATATTACGAAGCAAGGAAATGGCTGAAATAAGGCTGCTTCCTATCCGACACCACAGTCCGGCATGTGCTTTTCATGTAAAAAAAGTAATGGAAAGCTGGAAACCGTCTATGGTTTTTATAGAAGGACCAGACAGTGCAAATAGCCTGATTCCGGTTATGATACATAGTAATACAAAAGCTCCTTTTGCAGTTTATTATTCCTATCATGATACAACGGGTCAGATTTCTAAAGAAAAGGGACATTATAAATGTTATTATCCTTTTTTGGATTATTCGCCTGAGCTTGCAGCATTAAGAGAAGGACAAAGACAAGGAAGTCGGCTGTCATTTATTGACTTGCCTTATGGGGATATTTTAGCGGCTTCCAAAGAGGGAAAAGGGCTTTTAAAAAAAGAAGAAAAAAGTAATTATAATGATGATTATTTACTTTCAAGAAATGAATATATCCGGCAGCTTTGCGAAAAAACAGGGCTTCGTAGTTTTGAAGAATTTTGGGAAAAGTATTTTGAATTAAACGGGCTTTTGAAGGAAAGCGATATGTGGTTTTCCAATCTTTTGACTTACTGCAGATTTGCACGGGAAAATACATCAAAAGAAGAACTAGAAGAGGAAGGCTGTCTGGCAAGAGAAGCCTATATGGCACAAGCAATTTTAGATCAAATAAAGACTTTAAAGCCAGATTCATTGTTTCGGGTATTGGTAGTAACAGGAGGGTTTCATACCCCTGCTTTGCAAGAATTATTAGAAGAAAGTAAAACAGAAACCGAAAAAGCAGCAGAAAAAAAGAGTATAAAGCGAGTTCCGAAAAAGGATCAGGGTGTTTATCTGATGCCATATTCTATGGAGGCAGCGGATGCATTAAACGGTTATGCAAGCGGGATGCCATTTCCCGAATTTTATCAAAAGATATGGGAAGGAATAAAAGAACCGCTGCCATATCGCAGAGCCGTGCTGGATTTGATTGTTTCCTCTGGAAAAGAAATCAGAAAGAAAGAAGGATTATTATCGACTTATGATGAAATCTGTGCCTGTCAGATGGCGGAGGGACTTGCAGAATTAAGAGGAAAGAGAGAACCGGGAGCGTATGAACTTTTGGATGCAGTATTATCTTCTTATGTAAAGGGAGAGTATAATATTGCTACGGATACACCGATACGGATTTTGCGAAAACAGATGACAGGAAGTCGAATGGGAAGTCTATGTGAGGATGCTGATGTACCGCCGATTGTTCAGGATTTTGAAGCACAGTGCAAAAAATTTTTATTAAAAACACGTTCTACAGTTGAAACAGAAACGACGCTTTCTATCTTTTCAAGTACAAGGCATCGGCAAATCAGTATGTTTTTTTATCAAATGGTATTTTTAGGAACAGCTTTTGTAAAGAAAGTAAAAGGTCCTAATCTGCAGTTAAAAAAAGATAAAAATTTAATGCGGGAAGTTTGGAAATATAAGTGGAATATACAGGTTCATGCAGCTTTAATCGATGTTTCCGTGCATGGTGCTACGGTAGAAGAAGCTGCCATTAGTCTGGTAAAAGAAAATTTAAAAGGGGAAATGGGGGCAGGAAAAAGTGCTGTGCTTCTTACACAGGTATTTGAAATGGGACTAAAAGAACAGCTTCCTTTTGTCTATGATCGGGTCTATGAATTTTTACTGAACGATACAGATTTTTATTCGATTGCAGAGGCACTGAAATCTTTTCTGATGATGAAGGAATTGGGAAGTCTTTATGAAACGGAATTAAAATTTGATTCTTTGATTCATATCAGTGTACAAAAATTAATTACATTGCTGCCTTCTATGACACAGATAAAAGAAGAGGATTTGGGAGCATGTATGGATGTTTTAAAACTGCTTTATCAAATTACTGGAAGAAACGGAGAAGATGGGGAGGAATTTTTAGCAGAGCGGGATGGTTATATTCAGGCTTTGGAAAAAATGATACAGGATACGCAGATTCAGGCGGGATTAAATGGGTGTATTTACGGGATTTTATATGGCAGCGGTCAAAAAGAACTAAGAGAGGTGGAATTGGTATGCCGGGGATATTTGACCGGAACACGGGAACAGATGATGAAAACGGCATTGTTTTTTCGTGGATTGTTTTGTACGGCACGGGATTTGGTGTTTATAGGAGGAAAGTTTTTAGAGATTTTGGATGGATTTTTTGGACAGGTAGAAGAGGCGGAATTTATGGAACTTTTACCGGAACTTCGAATGGCATTTGCTTATTTTATTCCTCGGGAGATTGATCGGATTGCAGAGATGGCAGCGGGGCTTCACGGGAAGAAAGGGAAAGAGATTTTGGAGATGGAGCAGGTGCTGCCGGAGTGGTATGGCTACGGAAAAGAAGTGGATTGCTATGTAAAAAACAGGTGTTCTGAAGAGGTCGCAGGAATCGAATAAGAGGTCTATTCCGGGCCCGCTTTCGCTTAGTATTTCCTCGTAGCGGACACATAAGGCACTAAAATACAGTGCCTAAGTGCCGACGGGAAATAATGACCCTGCATAGACCTCTTATTCGCTTCCTGCTGCTGCTTTCAGGGAGGTTGGATAAGAAATGGTTGAGAGGTATTTTTTTAGATAGCGGAATAGAAAGTGAGATAGAAGAGGTTGAGGTATGATAGATGAGCAGGAGATTTTGAACAGGTGGCGGTTGGTTTTAGGAAAGTATGCTTCGGATCAGATTTCTTTTTCTTCTGGGGAAGTGGATTATATGGGGATGGAAGAGGTTTTGGATTATCTTTATGCAAGGGAGTATGGAGAGGAGCAGGAGATTCGGGAGCGATCTGGGGGGAGAGAGGATTCGAAGATTACTGTTCCGGGGTGGATTCATAAGATTAAGAAATTGTTTCCAAAGCAGACTGTGGAAGTGATGGAACGTCATGCGTTGGAGAAATATGGAATGACGGAATTATTGACGGATTCAGATGTGCTTGAGAAATTAGAACCAAATCAGGAGTTGTTGAAGACGATTTTAGAGTTGAAGCATATGATGAAAGGGGAAGTTCTGACAATGGCACGGGAGATTGTGCGGAAGGTAGCGGAGGAGCTGACTAAGAAATTGGAACAGGAAATGCGGCAGTCTTTTTGGGGAAAGATAAATCGAAGTGCCAGCAGTCCGGTAAAGTCCGTGCGGAATTTGGATATTAAACGTACTATTCGGATGAATTTAAAAAATTATGATACCGAAAATCGCCGGTTGGTTCTAAAACAGGTTTATTTTCATGCACGGCAGAAGCGTTATAATCAGTGGAGAGTCATTGTTTGTGTGGATGAAAGCGGTTCGATGCTGGATTCGGTTATTTACAGTGCAGTTATGGCAGGAATTTTTGCAAAAATGCCAATGTTGGATACCAAGTTGATAATATTTGATACAAATGTAGTGGATTTAAGCGGATATGTAACAGATCCGGTGGAAACGCTGATGAGCGTTCAGCTTGGAGGAGGGACAAATATAGGGGGAGCATTGGCATATTGTGAGGGACTGATCGATATGCCGTATCGGACAATGTTGGTTTTGGTTTCGGATCTCTATGAGGGATATGGCTATCAAAATATGTATCGAATCAGTAAAGGAATCATTGAAAGTGGATCAAAATTAATTGTTTTAACGGCGCTTGATATGGAAGCGAATCCGAATTATGATCGAAATGCAGCAGCAGTATTAGCTGATATGGGAGCATTTGTAGGAGCTATGACACCAGAGGAACTGGCAGAATGGATAGGAAAAATGATTGCATAAGAGCATTATTCCTCGTTGACATTTGACACTATAGTGAATATTTTATTACTTTTTTGGTGTTGGCATTTGATATTGCAGTGAATATTTTATTACTTTTTCGGTTTGGAGTATACAGCCGAAAACGGAAGGGAGTGCTATGCAGGGTTATTATTTCCCGTGGGCACTTAGGTGCTGTATTGCTGTATTTTAGCACCTTATGTGTCCGCTATGAAAATAGGAAATGCTAAGCGCAAGCGAGCCCGGAATAGCACTTCTTTCCGCTTTCGACGTCCTCTATCCAACTTAAAAATTATCTAAAAATTATAAAAAGAGAGAACAGTATGGAGAAATGGAAAGAATGGATGGCTGATTTAGATGATGATTATTTAATTGGGCTGTCAAATAAGGGAATTGTAAAACGGGCTTATAAAGATAAAGAGGAGAATACAGCAGAAATTGTAACGTTTGGTGAAGAGGTTGAAGTAAAGGTGGGAATGGAAACCGTTAGGATTTGTTATCCGCTTGGAGAGAGTAAGTGTTCCTGTCCTTCTAGAAGTATCTGTCGGCATATTGTGTTGGCGATTTTGGTTTTGCGGGAATATGTAAAAGAGCAGGAAACAGAAAAACCGATCGATATAAGTGCATTGGAGGGAGATGTAGTTTGTCAGGAAGCGGAAAGTGTTAAAAAGATAGGGACAGAGCAGCTTTTGGAGGAAATTCGTAATTATCCTTTGGATTCTTTAAAGAAGAGTATGGGGGTTCGGCAGTTTCAGGATTTTGTTTCTAAGGTAAAAAGAGGGATTTGTCCTGAGATTCATTATACTTCTATGATTACGGTAAAGCTGCCATGGCACAGTAGTACAGTAAAATTGATATTTCCGTTGGCGTATTCTTCTTGTAGCTGTCATAAAAAGGAGTTTTGCGTTCATAAGGCAGAGGCTGTTTTATGGTGTCAGTTGGATTTAGATATTGTTACAAAAGAGAAACTGACAGAGGAAGCGGAAAAAAGTATGGAGTATTCATTGGATCAGATTCATGAGACAGCAGTGCAGATGAAGCAGTTTTTAGATGAACTTTTTGGGACGGGTCTTTCTAGGACTTCACCGGATGTATTGGATTATTTGGAGCGTTTGGCGATTATTAGTCATAATGCAAATTTGCCGAAGTATGAGGGATATTTTCGTGCGCTTTTTGATTCTTATGGGAGGTATTTTAAAAGGCTGGCGTCTTTTCGACCTCATGATTTGATGGTGCAGATGACAAAGCTTTATCGGAGAGTGGAACTGCTTTTACAGACAAAAAGTAATACAGAGGTGGCAGAATATGCCGGGGAATTTAAAGCGGAGTATATATCAGTTGGAAATTTGGATTTGATTGGAGTTGCTATGGAGCATTTTTTCAGTCAGACCGGATATGAGGGAGAAACGATTTATTTTTTGGAGGAACATACAAAGGAGTGGTATACTTATACGGTAGCCAGACCGGTTTTTTATGAAAAGGGAAATCGATTTCAACGACAGGAGAAGGGACAAGCTCCTTGGGGAATGATGCTTTCTTTGGAAGAACTTTCGAAAAAGCGGATTTCTCTTTTGAAAGTAAGGTGTGATGAAAGAAATCGGCTTTCTTCTAGTCAGGAAACAAAAGGAACAATTATCGGGGAGCGAAATTTGACTTGGAAGGAGTTGGAAAGATGGCATTATCAGGACTTTCAGAAATTGTTTTTGGAAAGGATCGGAAAGGAAAAGGGGCAGTGGCTAAAAGGAAAGACGGAATTTTCAAAGAAATCGGATTTGGTACTTTTGCAGGCAGCTTTTTGTGAAAAAGCAGTGTTTTCCGAAACGGATCAGCGTCTTTCTATGGTGCTTTTTGATAAGGCAGGACGGGAAGTTGTGGTGGAAGTTGTTTATTCGAAAAAGGAGGAAAGGGGGATTTTTTGTTTGGAACAGATTCGGGAAGATGAGCTTCCATATTTTTTAGGAAAAGTCTATTTAAGGGACGGAAGAATCCGAATGTATCCAGTGGCATTGATTGATCGAAAGGAGATTTTGGATGAGTGAGTATGATTCAAAAGAAGAGGCAGTGGGGGCATTGCTAGAACAGATAGATCAGATTATAGAGGAACTTTATCAAAGTGGATTTGATACGATACAGGACAGTACATTAGAGGAATTAGAGAAGGTTTGCCGACTGACAAAACAGTATGGAATGGAGTATCTTTTTGATCTTTTAGGGGAACTTTTTAAGGGTGTTTCTATGAGGAGGCATCGAATCGGAAAGAGAGCGGAAGATGGAATGGGAGGAGTTTATACCAAGATTAGTGAGTATCTATATCTTGGAATGGAACAGGTGGAATATGATCGGGGCTATCAGTATTATTGTGAAGATAAAAAAGAGGATAAAAAAATAAAATAAAAAAGGAGGAAACGGTTATGGATCGATTGACTCAGATACAGACGCAGACGTTGTTGGAAGTGTGCAAACAGCTTCATTTATCAGAGGATTTTATAAAAAAAGTACAGGATTATATTGATGGAAAAGAAGGGGAAGAGGTGCTTTTACAGTTTCCGTTTCAGGATTTAAAACGGATTTCTCATAATCCATCGGCTACGCTTTTTCTTACCCTTGCAAAAAAGGAGTATTTAGAGGAGTATGGGGTAGGAGAAATGGTTGGTTTAGAGGAAGCAAAGCGGTATTTTGATGTATTGTTTGCGATTGGAGGACCTTCCTGTCAAAAGATGCTTCCAGAGGGAATGTTAAAGCTGAATCAGAAGAAAAAAATAGGGATTGCAATGGATAAAATTTTGGCGGTTTATGCCTATGAAAATGGAGAGAAGCTGCCCTTTGAACGAAAGTTAAGAGAATTTACAGAAAAATTTGTAGGTGAAGCGGAATGGATTCGGAAGGCACTTTTTTATAAAGACGGACAGAGTGAAGGTGGAAAGCAGATTTTGTATACGTTATATTTTCTTTTAAAATATCCTGATGCAAAATTGATATGGGAAGAGGAAGAAAAGGAGGATACGAAAAAAGTCTGCCTGCTGCCAGAAGATCAGATCTTGATGAAAGAGTATGAAGACTGTATGTGCAAAAGGGTAAATTATATGCTGAATCAGGGGCTTCTTTCGGAAGAAATTCAAAAGATTTCGGATGCTTTGCATCAGGAAAAACTGTCAGATGAGGCAAAGCAGATGGTGAGAAGACATACGGTTGTTCAAAATGTAGTAGAACAGACAGCAGGATTGGCATTTGCAAATGCACCGCTTTCTTACTGCTTAAAAAATTTGGTGGAACTGGCTCTTTTTATCAATCGAAATGCAGCATTAAATGGAATGGATTTTGGGGATATTCGAAACGATCTGAAGTGTCGAGGAGGAAATTTTGACAAGCTATTTGGAATTGATTCGGTAAAATATATTTATTGGGCAGCAGAACGATTTCATAAAAGGATTCTTCAGGTGCAGTTTATAAAAAATCGTGAAATCTATTCGAAATGCTGTGATGCAGCACCGGATACGATTGTAAAGAGAATGTTGGAAGTTGCGAAAAAATTAGATTTGAAATTTTATTTGGAAAAAATAAAATTTAGTCAGGATAGGGAGAGAGAAAAGATTATAAATACATTTTCTGCTCATGCTGCATTTTCTAATGTTCAGAGTTATTTAAGAGGAGAGGCAGGGATCGAGCAGTTGTATGCCTGTGAAGATCAGATAACCGGATTATATTATTGTCATGCGAATCTAAATACCTATTGTAAATATTTTGGAGAGGATGATTTTTTCAGAAGATATGCGGTTTTAGCAGCGATAGCAGGAAATTATTATTTTTTTGGAACGAGAATATGGCAGCATAAGGAAGAGGCAGAAGCGGAATCTAAGAAAATTTTTGAAGAATTTGAACAGGAAGGGATGGATTTCAAGCATCAGGTAAAGATGACAGCAGAAATAAAAGAAAGCATTTATTATAAGGAGCTTGCAGATAAATTTTATCATGTAGCAAAGGAGGTTTTCGGAGAGTATTTTTTAAAGCAAAAAGAGGAAGTGTTGGAAGCATTTTATAAAGCATCGGCAAACGGAAGAAAGTTTGGATTGGATTTTTTAGCTGCTTCGCCGCAGGAAAATAAAGAAGCTATTTTAGCATTTGCACAGGATAGTTCAAAAGCAGTAAGAGAAAAATTATTAGAAATTCTAAAGCAGCAGACCGGATGGGAGCAGGATATCATACAGCTTTTAGGTGCAAAAAAAGCGGTGGAACGAGAACTTGCTATTCGGGTATTGGTAGATTGGGATATAGAAAAATATCGGAAATTATTGGAACAGGCACTGGAAAAAGAAAAGAATAAAAAACTTTGTACTTTGCTTGAAAAGCTGACACAGACCGGACAGGAGGCAGAAGAGATGAAAGCGGTTTTGACAAGAGAGGATATGGTAAAGAAAATAAATCAGGGCGGCAGATCTAGAACACTTGCATGGGCATATCAGACTCCGTTTTCTGTGGTACATAAAAAAGGAGGAGAGGAAGCGTCAAAAGAATATCTGCAGGCAATTTTGCTCTGTTATGCTTTGATGCAGCCTTGTGGAGTTAGTGCGGACGCTGTATTTCTTGCAGAAGATCTGCAGACGGCGGAATTTGCAGTTTATATCAATGAGCTTTTTGACAAATGGATTGAGGCAGGAGCAGAGGCGAAGAAACGCTGGGTTTTATTTGCTGCTTCGATTCATGGCGGGATGGAGATCGTAAAGAAACTGCAGCATCAGATTCAGGAGTGGCCAAAGTATGCCAGAGGAGCGATTGCTTCTGATGCGGTGCAGGCATTGGCATTAAGCCCTGATCCGCAGGCACTTTTAATTGTGGATGGGCTTGCAAGAAAGTTTAAATTTAAGCAGGTAAAGGCAGCGGCAGGGCGTGCGCTGGATTTTGCGGCAAAACAGCTTGGGGTAGAGAGAGAAGAATTAGAAGATCGGATTGTGCCGGATTTGGGATTTGACGAGCATATGGAGCGTGTGTTTGACTATGGAGAACGGTGTTTTCGAGTAACAATTACTACGGCATTAGAGATAGAAGTGTTTGATAAAAATAATAAGAAATTAAAAAGTCTGCCTGCACCCGGTAAAAAAGATGATCCAGAGAAGGCAGCGGCTGCTTATGAGGCGTATAAACAGATGAAAAAACAGATGAAAACAACGATCGGCAGCCAGAAAGAACGGTTAGAATTGGCACTTTCTACTGAGCGTATGTGGAATAAAGCGTCCTGGGAGGCTTTGTTTGTGAAAAATCCTTTGATGCATCAGTTTGCGATAGGATTGATTTGGGGAATTTATCAGGACAGTGTGCTGGTGCAGAGTTTTCGGTATATGGAGGACGGAACATTTAATACGGAAGAGGAAGAGGAGTTTGTGCTTCCAGAGGACGGAAAGATTGGTCTGGTACATCCGATTGAGCTTTCGGAGGAATCAAGGAATACTTGGAAGGAGCAGTTAGAGGATTATGAGATTGTGCAGCCGATCGAGCAGTTGGAACGAAGTGTTTTTTATCCTGATGAAGAGGAAATAAAGATGCGGAGTTTGGAGCGATTTGGCGGATTGGTAGTCAATGATTTGTCGCTTGGAGGAAAACTGATGGCAATGGGATGGTATCGGGGAAGTATTTTGGATGCAGGAGGATTTTATACATTTTATCGGGAGGATGCTAAGATTGGATATGGGGTGGAACTTCATTTTTCTGGAAGCTGTGTTGGCGTTGGAGGGATGGATGATGTTACCATATATGATGCACGGTTTTATAAAATGGGGGAGATTGAGCGGGGGAATTATGCTTATGATAAGGTAGAGCAGGGGAAAGGGATTTTTCTTAGTGAAGTGCCGGGGAGGTATTTTAGTGAGATTGTACGGCAGATTGCTTTGGCTACGGCTTCTAGTAAGGAACGAAATGAAGATTGGAAGACGAAGCGGGGGCATCAGTAGGGAATTGTTTTTAATAGGACAAAATAATTAAGAACTCTGACTTTTTGTACTGTAGGGATAGAGGCAGTATAGAGGGTCAGAGTTTTTATTTGGCTTTCACCGGACGCCAGAGGTGGTTTGCTCCTGTCCTTTGCCTGCTCCGCT
>CAJUGZ010000054.1 GCA_910585855.1 uncultured Lachnospiraceae bacterium
ACATCCTGCTTCTATGCAGGGTGTGAAAAAAAAGGGGCGTGTTTAGCCCGGATGACAGAAAAGAAGCTGTCTTATGGATGATAAAATCCTTCCTTACACCTGTTTCGTTTTGGATGAAATGAGGGCGAATTGCGCCCCGGTCTGTCTGGTTGGATGAAGGAAACGGCAGAAGTCTTAGAACTTCTTGCTTTTTGGAAACCGGAACAGCAGGCTGCCCACCGTTTTCGAATCTGGCGTCCTCTATCCAAAAGACTTATTGAAGAAAATTTCTTACTAAAAGGGGGACGCTGAAAACAGAAGGATGAATTATAACATACCAAACAAATAGATTGATAAATAAAAAAAATATGATATAATAAAATCAGTCGAAAATCATAAAAGAATAATAAAAATATAAAATTATACAGTCATACACATTCGGTATTTTTATTATAAAATTAAAAAAATGTATCAACATGAAAAGAAAACAACAATCTAACAGACTGACAACAGTATTATCAAAGTGAAAGGATTTTAATAATGGAATATACTATACTATATGAAGACACTGATTTCATTGTCTGCACCAAACCGGCTGGAATTGCCTCACAAAATGAAAAAGGACTGCAGCCTGCTCTAACCGATCTGCTCAAACAATATCTGTCAAAACAAAGCGGAAAAAAAGGTGAACCCTATCTAGGAATTATACATCGTTTAGACAAACCAGTAGGCGGTATTATGGTTTATGCAAAAACTAAAACCGCAGCAGCAGCCTTAAGTAAACAGATCACCGAAAATCAAATTAAAAAACACTATTACGCTGTTCTCTGCGGCATACCAAAAAAAACAACAGCCACCTTAACCGATTACCTGATATACGACAAAAAAAACAACTATAGCTTTATTACTTCCTCTTCCAATCCAAATGCCAAGCAAGCAGAACTTTCCTATCAAGTACTTGAACAAATTAATCCAAATCCAAACAACCCAAATGAAACCTTCACACTAGTTGATATCCTATTAAAAACCGGACGCCACCATCAAATCCGTGCCCAATTCTCTTCCTTAGGCTATCCACTCTATGGTGATTTAAAATACAATCCCGCATGGAAACCAACATCCACCTTTTCAGAAAGGAAAACCAACATTGCACTATATTCCTATTGCTTAGAACTTCTCCATCCCAAAAACCAAAAACCAATGCAGTTTTCCTCTATCCCCTCAGACGGAATATGGAAATTCTTTTCCGTCCTATCCAATACAGAAAAACTACCCTAAATCCTTCATCCCCTGAAAAATACAGCCCCCACACATAAACAACTAGAAAAAAACATCCAAAAAATCCATCTTCCGGCTGCTGCATACAGCCGGAATCAAAAGAGAGGTCGAGGAAATACTAAGCACAAGCGGGCTCGGTGTAGACCTCTCTTTTGATTCCGGCGTCCCCATTTTAGTTCAACTCATTCTTCTTCTCATACCTTTGAACTGTTACTGTCTTATCCTCATTTTCAGTCAATACCAAAATGATTACCTTTACCCATCCATCTTCAGAATCACCATAAGAAATCATATAATCCCGTCCGTTTATAAAATTTGCCGGATAAAAATAACTCACAGTACATTCTGTTTCATCCGAATACTCATAACAATAAGTTCCGTCTTTATCCGGCGCAATAACAGAAAGTTCTCCCACTGCAATAAACCCAGTCAGTGCCTCTTCATACTTCCCATCAGCAAGCAATATTTCTAATTGACTCATCAGCTTTTCCACTTCCTCCAATCCTTCCGCTTCATCTTTAGAATCTTCCGTCCATGACTGCTCCAATCTTTCTAAATAAGCCGCCGCTGCTGCCCGATCTGCCTTTGAAGCATCAATTGGAAGAGAAAACAATAAATTAATCCCGTCATATTCTGTATTTCTACTGATTTTTCCACTATTTTCATCATATTGATAAGCATTTGTATCGTAAAAAACTGTATCACTAATACAAAGATACAATTCCCGATCTGCAAATAAAGCAATATCATCACACGAAATCAGCCGATAAAGAATTCCATCTTCTACAATATCCGTATATCCTCCATTCATAGAAACAATATTATACTGCCATGGTTTTAAACCTGCAATTAATGGAGAAATAAAAAATCTTAACTCTGCATATTGCTCGTCACTAGTATCCGCCATAGATGTTCCATCCAACCGTTCTATTGCTACTGCGGCATACATTCCCTGCAAATCTGTTATCTGCTGTGAAAGACTGCTTTGCACCCAAGCTTCTCCAGATGCAATTCCAAGCAAAGTAAAGCGATACTCTCCTGCTTCTTTTGTTTCATTAATTTCAGTTACATTTTCTTCAGAAAAACTATGTTCCATTTCTATTCCGCTTTTCTCTGCTACTTCCCCCATCTTTAAATACTTTGTCGCTGCCAGTACACTTCCTGTTGCAAGTATCATACAAGCTGCCACTGCAATTGCCACTTTTCTTTTTCTGTCCTTTTTCATACTGCTATTCTCCTTCCATGCTTCTAAAATAGAACGATTCAATTCTTCTTCTGGCTCTATATCCAGTAAAAGGGCAGTTTTTAAAATCTTATCCAGCTTTTTTTCTTTATACTTCATAACCATACTCCTCCAGTTTTTTTGCTATTATTGCTCTTGCCTTATATAACCTGCTTTTTACCGTCCCTTTCGGAATATGCAAAGCTGCTGCTATCTCTTCCACACTCATCTCTAAAGAATAATACAAATAAACCGAAATTCTATATTTTTCCTTTAATGCTGCTATCTCTGTTCTCACAAGTTTACATAATTCCTGTGACAGATAAATTTCCTCTGGTGAATCCTTTGTTCCTGCCAGATCTATTTCAAATACTTTCTGATCCAAACTCTCCTCTGGTGCAATCTGCTGCCGATGCAGATACTTTCTTCTTTTACTTTTCCAGATTCTTACAGCAATCCCCAAAAGAAAACTCTTTGGATTCTTAGACAACTCAATTTGTCCAAAGCGTTCCACCGCCTTTAACATCGTTTCTTGATATAATTCGTCCGCTTCCTCCTTTTCTCCCGCTAGATGACAGCAAAAAACATAAATGCTCCTCCCTTCTGTTTCAATCAATTCTGCAAATTCCTGATATGTCACAATCGTTTCCTCCCGTATGGTCTTTTACAGATTTTTTTGCCCTTCACTATTATATTGTCCCAAAAAAGTATCTGGTTCATTTTTTATCTAAGATCCAAACATGATCTATTCTGAAAAAAATATTTTACCAATAGGTCATGGTATTTTTCATTAATTTCGATTACAATACAATATAGAATAAATTTACAAAAGGAGAGGATACCCATGAACAAAAAATCTATTGTTAGTATTTGTCTTGCATTTTTATTAGCATTTGCTTTTACTGCTGCACCTATTGCAGGCGATTATTCCAATCAAATTTCGCCTCTGTGTGATATGGAAGATTATGATATTGTAGCAAACTAAAACATCTAAATTCCAAAAAACTTAGTAAAAATGCTTTCGTTTTATAAATAATTTTTATATATTTATACATAAACGATCTATAAAAATACATAGCTAAAATCCGAATTAAAATTTCATAGAAACTTAATCCGGATTTTGCTATTTATGCTGCCCACAACTGCTATTCACTTTCCAATATCAACTCTTCTCCGCTGTTTTTAATATACAACTGCACGATTTCATCCTGCCTCTGCTTCTCTATCATTAAATCACTGATATAGTATGCAGCAAAACAATATTTTTTATATAAAGCAGTATCTTGACTTATTGCATTTAAATTCCATCCAAGTGTATAAAGCAGCATTGAGATCCCATTTCCTCTTCCACTTTTTATATTGAGCTGTACTGCCTTACGGCAATATTTCGCTGCCATTTCATTCTCCCCCAATAATCCCATATATTTTGCATAATTAAACATAAGAAGCACTGCCATTCTGCAATGATTTGAAATATCGATTTTACTGCTTGTATAAGTAACCAGAGTATCTCTTAAAATTTGTGCTGCCTTTTCTATATTTCCAATACTTCCATAGCAGGATGCAATATTGTTTAATAAAGTTACTTCCGTTTTCTTAAAAATACATTTTTCCAATAAAATATTCGGATACTGCTTAATTGTTAACTGCAGAGCCTGAATAAAATTTTCTAATGCTTCTTTATCTAATATCTTCTTCTGTCTTCTTAATATAATTGTTTCTAAACACAGCAAATCCTGTTTATTCTCCGCTATAGACAAATCAATTTGCTTCCTTAATTCCCCTAATAAATCATATGCCCTCTCATATTTCCCATCCTGAATCAGCATTGCAACCTTTCTTCTTTTTTCCAAAATACCATACTGACAAGTCAATATCTCTCCCTGTGCCTTTTCTTTCTGCATCTGAAGAGAATCCGCTAATTTCTCATATCTCTTTTTACTAATATTCTTTTTTCCATTCTCTAACCGAGAAATATACTCTTCACCGCAATTTATCTTTTCACCTATCCCTGCTTGTGTTAATTGAAACTGCTGTCTTTTCCTCTTTACCATTTCTCCCAATAAAAAATAATCTGCTCCGCCGCTTCGCTGAAAAATTGAAAGTATCCCTTCCTCACAAAATCCAGCCACTTCTTCTACTATCTCCCATGCCTTTACATAGTTTTGATAAATCCGATACTCCTCTGTCTGACTCCTTCCCCGTTGATCCATTGCTATTAGCTTATATCTCATAATCTGCAAAATACAAGAAGTCCTCTTATTTTCCCTTAATAATTTCAGTGCCATATCACAATCTTCCAAAACATAATCCCATTTCTCTTCCCTTGCATATAATTCACACAAAGTTGCTACTACATAAGGATATAACTTTACTTTTTCTTCATCATCCCATTTTCGTTCTTCCATAGCCCTTTTTATTCGATTTAATATATATATGCTAACCCGATCTTCCTGTGTCCCTTTCTCACTCAACACAATCAAATACCAAAGTTTTAACTCCTCAATCGAAAAACAATATTGCCCTATCTCCTCTACATCCATCACCTGTACCGTTTCCGACAACGCATCCCGCAAATCTTCCCCCAACTGCTCAATTCGCTTCCCTGACAGAAGCTGAAACACAATCTGCATCTCCTTTAAAAATCTTCGATTTACATAGTCATCTTCCCGAATCTGCTTTCGAAGCACCCCTATTTCCTTTTTCATCTGCTTTAAATCCTTTTTATCTGCCAATTCAAGCACATGCCCTTTTCTCTCTTCCAATTTATATTCTTCAGAAGGTACAACTAATTCCAACTTATCCGCCGACTTTCCTACACGAGATAACAATTCCTTTGTCAACTCTATTGAAGCAAAACATTCCCCCGTTTCAATTCTAGATAATGTAGAAACAGAACAAAGCCCCTCTGCCAGCATACTTAGATTAATCCTCTGTGCCAAACGCTCTGTTCGGATAATCTTTCCAATATAAGTCATATTTTAACACCTCACTTCTACGATACAACCCCAAAAAATTTCCAGATTCTTCCTAATCTCCTCTGTCATTATACACGAATCTATCAATTTTATCTACTTTTTCCCATTTACAATTTGAAAATCCTTCTGCAACACTCCCTATTCTTAAAAAAATATTTTCACAATAGGTCATGGATCTTTTCTGCATTTTCTATTATACTTTTTCTATAAATGAAAATTACTATTTCATTACACTAAACCAACGGGGAAAATGGGGATTTTCAAAATAGAGTAGGGAATACTTTCCCTACTCACCGCACCGTTGATGCACCACTTTAGTGGCATATTTCCTTTGCATCATATGTGCATAAAATTACGCAGCAAGAAAAAATTCTTACTGCGTAATAAATATGTAATCACTATTAAGATAACCTTATCACCTCATTGCTTTTTTACTGCAAATAAGGCTGTATCACTGACCAAATTCCACTTTCCGCCAAATTCAAACTCCACTCTGCCACACCCGCCAATCCATACTCCTGAATCAATTTCATTTTTCTCCCAATTGAAGTTTCCTCTTCTACCCAAACCATATACCTGCATCCATCTGACATATACTCTCCATAATACTGTCCAAGCTCTTCATCCCAAATAGGCGTAATTCCATGATTTGCTAAAAGCTGTTTTGATGTAGACATTGATACTGCCTGACTGCTCAACAAATAACGCCCGAATTCAGAAGAAGTATCCTCTACCAATACACCGGGATCGCTTTCTGTAGCCAAGCTAACCGGCATCTGCTTAAATACCCGTGTATAAAAAGGAATAGCATTGATTACTTTATTTGCAGGTACTTCTTTTAATGTATTTACAATTCCGTCCTCAACAAATCCAATTGAAGCCGTTGAACCATATTCCGCCATTCCAGCATAATGTTCATCATATCCCATAATAATAATATAATCTGCCACAATCCCCTGTTCTTTTCTATTATAATGTACACTAGAAGCAGTCGGAACATAATTATCAATCGAAAGCACAATTTGATTCTTTCGGCAGGCGATTGACAATTCCCGTATAAACTGCATAAACCCTTCTGCTGCATCAAAACTCAGTGCCTCAAAATCAACATTAATTCCGTCCAAATGATATTCCAATGCATAGTCCACTAACTGCCGAACCAAATATTCCCGACTTTCCATATTAGAAACAGCCCGATAGGTACTCGCTTCATATGTCATATTTTCCACCAACCCCCAGACCTCCAATCCAAGGTTATGGGCAGCATTGACATAATCCTTTGAAGCACGGGAAACCAGTGTTCCATCATCTGCAGAGAGAAAAAACCAAGTCGGTGCTACCACATTTACTCCAGACACACCATTCATTGCTGCTGTAATTGTACCGCCGTCACAGCTTCCTCCAATCTGATGAAAAGCCAAATTAATCTTATAATCCCTAGAAATTGATTGATACTCCGGCTCTTGATAACCCCTGTGGTTCTCTAAACGCTCCGATACTATCTCACTGACACAATCCTTTTTAATATAACCCTGAAGCCCATCTAATGTTTCTACACTGCTCCACTCTTCCATCTCTTCTTTAAAGAAAAGTTTTTCTCCTTTCTCCACTTCCTTTAAAATTTCACTTTTAATTCCTCCACGAATCCGCACCTGCGTATCTTTCGTTACAGTTACATATTGGGTATCTTCCCACTTATAATAAATCAATACCCTACTCGGATTCTGATAGACTTCATAATAAAAATCCGCATATTCCTGTGCAAAATCCAACGCCAAATAGATCTTTTCTTCCTGTTTTAAAATAACCGCAAATCCATTTTCTACCGTTTCTCCATTAACCGAATAAGCCGTTTCCCCTATCGAAACCTTATAAAGATCCAACGGTGTTGCCAATACCATCTGCCCAACCGACTCATCCCAGTAAAACCGGCTGCTAATTCTCTCCTGAATCAAAGAAAGCGGCACATAATACCGCCCGTCCTGCAAAACTGCCTGCTCCTCGATTGGCTCTCCCTGCATTAAAATCACAATATCCTCTTTTTCTATCCCATAATACTCATACAAATCCGCCATTTCCTTGGTCGGCGTATACCGCTCCACAACCTTTACCCCTATCCATGCCGCTGCTGCAATCAAGATAAGAAAAAAAGTCACCACTAATTGAACCAGTTTCTTTTTCATATTACCCTCCTATGTGCCTAAAAAATACATATTCTCTATTATTTCCCGTATTAATATAACACAATCCCCTCCATACCGCAAGACAGAGAAGCCATTTTATACAGCTTCTCTGTCAAATCCAATTATCTTATTTTGTTATCATCTTATCAAATCGTTTTTCTCAATCATTAAAATATATCGAATAAAAATCTTGTTTCTGTTTTTCCTCCTTTTCTTTTATTTTTATCTGTATACTCTTTCGTATGCTACCATTCATACAGCACTCTTCTTTTTTATCTTACTTAATCTTATCTATCGCTATATTATTTCTGCAAAAAATCTCTGGCTGTTGATTTTTTCCACAAAAAACTACTGTTTTATAGAGGGGAACTGCCAACAGCAGCATCACGAAGAGCCACATCATTTACGTGATAATATTTTATTTCCAAATCATACGACCTAGAATCCCCCTAAACCAAACCCCATATTAATTACTCTTCCCTCAGATCACCTCCCTATATCTATTCTCCACCTATCCCAAAAAAACACTCTCAGCAGCAAACTTCCTTTGGATTCTAGTGTCCCCCTAGTCCAATAAATTTGCACCAGTTTCTTCTTCCCCATAATAAAACCGTACCAAATTTTCCTCCAAAATTTGCCGCTTCTGCTGATTTTCCGCCGTAAGCACCTGCTTTACCACATTCGGATCCCAACAACTAATCTCATAGACACCCATATTAACCGGATAAGTATCTTTTGCCTGCGCCTGCCCATCATCCGCATAGATTACAGCATAAACCAAAGTATTTTCATAACAGTCATAATCAGCTTTTACACTGGCAAGCTTTAGTATTTCCTCCTCCGATACTTGAATCTCAATTAAACCGGCTGCCCTATATTCATCCTCCCGCTGCAAAGTCAGTACCTTCTTTTTTCCGGCAACAATATAATCTTCCCCATTTTCAAAATGTACACGTATATCAATTAATTCCCCCTGATTCAACAGTTCTGGAATCCTGATATAATTTAATTCCAGCCTTCTCTGATCTTCTGTCGGCAAAATTTCCTCTGCAAGAATACCTTCTGATATCATTGTCCCCGCTTCTGCAAAAGTTCTTAACTGCCTGCCTACTAAATGCTCTAACGCCGTCACCTGTATTCCAGATAATTCCCCATTGATTTCTACCGCTGTAATATCCTGTTGTTCTAGAATATCCCCTCGTTCTTTATCTGTACTTAAAATATAAAGTACTCCCTGTTCTGTTCCTTCTTCTTTCCTGCGATACTCTTCTACCTGCTGGCGAACAGCTAAATTCTCCATAGTAAAAAATACCGTAGTTCCAAAAAGCGGCAATCCAGTCAACAATGCTCCGGCAAGTCCAGCCAGAATCAAATTCTTTTTCCTCTGTCGAATCCCTGCCAATCATTCACCTTCTTCCTATTCGCAGCAATGTTTCATAAAATTTCATATTTTCCCTTCGAATCTGAAAAGGATCTGCCTCATAAGGCATCTGCTTTAAATGAATCTGATAACGCTTCTCCATCTCCCGCAAATCCTCCCGAAATCCGTCCCGAACGACAAAACACCAGTTTTTCCGCTCTTTATGTCCTTTTGTTTCTTCCATAAATAATTCAAAAGACGGCAATTTCCACTCTCGAAGCGAAAGTACTACAATACAAGTCTTACAGCTTAAAAAACATTCCCAAAGCTGATTAGAAGCCTTTCCAAAATCCATAATCAGACATTCCTGCCCAGCAGCCTGTATTCGCCGTACCTCTTCTAGAAGAACCTGTTTTTTATAACGAATTCCATGAATAAAAAATTCTTGTCTTTCACTTGCTTTTGGCAGTGCCTCATACACCTGTTCTAATTTCGCAAATGCCTGACTGGTATTACACTCTGCCAGTGTGGTAGACATTCGCTCCCGTCCAGTGATATAAGAAGCAAGCGAAATCGCTAAATGTGTTGCACCACATCCAGATTCTGTTCCCCAAATTCCTATGGTTTCTTTAGTCTTTTGTGTACTCCAGTCCACCTTTCCCAAAAGTACCACCTTCCTTTTTGCCGTTTCTCCCCAAAAACTTTAAAATAAAGCTGTGAAAAAAAACGCTCTGCTGCTTCATCTAATTTTTGATAATTCAAAAATATCGGTACACGAAAGCAGTTTTTTTCTCCGTCTTTCTTTGGAATCTTTCGATATTCCTCTGAATCGGAAAAATTATACAGTTTTATCTGTTCTTCTACTTCTTCCATCTGTTCTGTCTTTTGCTGCTCCCATGGCTTTACACCCAAAACCAAAAAACAGATATCGCCTTTCTCATATTGTTCTTTCTTTTTTTCTGTCAGTACACCAAAATCTCTGATTTTTACATCATAAAAAACTTCTGGTTCCTGTACCATATGATTGTAATAGGGAAATGCTTGAAAATGCGGAAACTGAACTATCCCGCAATAAGCTTTGAACTGATAGGCATCTGATACCTTCTGAATTGCTCCAGAAGTATTGTCTTCCTGATATAAAACCTGAAGCCCCTGTCTTCCAAGATACTCTGCAAATGCTAAGCTAATATGAGTTGTACCGATTCTTTGAATTGATCCGGCAAATGTAATTGTAAGTGATGTATTCCTGCTGCTTGTCTGTTTTTGAAATAACTGCTCCGCTGCCTGTTTCAGCTCTTCCATCGTCTGATAACGTTCTTCTTTTTGATGTTTCATAGCAATCTGCATCCACTCCCTGACAGAAAATGGAATCTCTTCTCTCTCAGAAAATTCTGTACTTCCCGGTGTCCTTCGATAAAGCAGAAAATACAGAATTGCTCCTACTGCATAAATATCACTTCGTGCTTCTGCTTCTCCGTAATACTGTTCTGGTGCAGCATATCCAAGCGTTCCATGAAAATAATTCTGTGTATGCTGTTCGCCCTTTTTTACTGCATTTCCAAAATCCACCAATACAGCTTTTCCTTCCTGTATTAAAATATTATCGGGCTGCAAATCTAAATACAGCACAGGTACAGAAAGTCCATGAAGATAAGCTAAAATTTCAATTAAAGAAAGCATAATTTTTCCAATTTCTTCTAAACTGAGTGTCCTCTCTTGCATATAACGAGAAAGAACTTCTCCTTCAAAAAATTCTTCAATCAAATAATAATATTTTTCATCCTTCTGGATATCATATAAAGTGGGAATACCAGGATGTTTTAGAATTTTCAGAATTTCTGATTCATGTTGAATAACGCACTGCGTCCTATTTGAAATTTCCATCTGCTTGACTGCTACCGAAATACCCATGGTAACATGAATGCAGCGGTATACCCGGCTAAAGCCGCCACTGCCAATCTGTTCTTCTATTCTATACTTTCCGAACAAAAGCTGGCCGTGCATAAAACGATTACTCTTTAATTTATCAACCGTAATAACCTCCTTTCTTACATTAATGTGCAGCAGCTACACGAATCTGTAATTAAGGAATTTCACTTACTGAAAAGATAATAGCATACTTTCCCAAAATATGCAAGATATTTTTTCGACAAATTGTGATTTTGTCTTTACGGGCATCAGAATTTAGAGTATAATAAGACAAAAACTAAGGCAACGCCGCAAAGCAGGGAGTGATGAACATGAAGATCGAAAAACTCAGTGATACTCAAATTCGCTGTACATTGAACAAAAATGATTTAGCCTCTAGGAAAATCAAAATCAGTGAACTCGCCTATGGAACAGAAAAAGCAAAAGATTTATTTCGGGATATGATGCAGCAGGCATCCTACGAATTTGGTTTTGAGGCAGATAACCTTCCGCTTATGATAGAAGCAATACCTATGTCTTCAGAATCGATTGTTCTTATTATTACCAAAGTGGAAGATCCAGAGGAGTTAGATACCCGTTTTTCCCGCTTCTCTCCTTTCTATGACGGAGAAGAGGAAGATTTTGAACCATATAATGATTATGACTTCGAGGATGCTTCTTTTCCTCCTGCAGAAGAAATCAATTCCGACGGATTTCAACGGCTCTCTGAAATTGCAGAAGATGTCACTGCTCAAACGAAAAACAATGCAAAAGATAACTCTGCCAATATCCGTATTTTCTCATTTTCTGATTTTAAATTGGTAGAACGAATTGCCTATTTGCTAAAAGAACTTTATTTTGGAGAAAATACTTTATATAAAGATGAAAAAAACGGAACTTATTATCTGATATTAAAACGTTCCGAACACAACAACAATGATTTTAACCGAATTTGCAATACCATATCCGAATATGGGCTGCGTATTCCATTTACAAAGGAAAGAGAATCGTTCTTTTTAGAACATTATCTTCCTATTATTAAAGTATCTGCTTTACAAATTCTTGGTGACATATTATAATATTCAGATAAAGCAATTTTTATAGAATGATACAATCAGGAGGGTTTTTCAAATGACACAAATTACAAAGGACATGATTATTGCCGATATTATTCAAATTGATACCAATTTAATACCAGTTTTAATGAATGCAGGTATGCATTGTATTGGCTGTCCGTCTGCACAGGGAGAATCTTTGGAAGAGGCAGCTATGGTGCATGGAATCGATGCAGACCAGTTAGTAGATGTATTAAATGAATATTTGAATACAAAAAATTAATACAGATTCAGGAGCAGCTTTGAAAGGAAAACAACAAAGCTGCTTTTTTTTGATACTTACCATGTGCTTGACCTATTAATCAAATTTTCTATAAAAAGAAGTTTGGTTTTCTCGGAAAGAACGCCAAAATGAAAGGGAAGGCCTGCTTCGGGTCCGCTTTCGCTTAGCATTTCCTCGTAGCGGACACTAAGACGCTAAAGTACAGCGTCTAAGTGCCGACGGGAAATGATGACCCTGCGCAGACCTTCCCTTCCATTTTGCCTGTGTATCCCTGCCAGATATCTGGAAAAGCCAAGAAACCACACTTTTCCTCTCATTACCTGCAACAACCATGCAAACCGAAATTGGCTAGAATTTAGAGAAAAAACGCAAAAAAGTAACAAATAGTGTCAACAATAGAACTAGGAGAATTTATAGAAGGTCAACTACCCATCCCCTAAAGGGAATGGGCTTGTAACTGCCCAGTCGTAGTAACGGCTCATGCCTCCGACCTTTCATCCCCGATAAGTATTCCTACTTAAAGTGGCGTTACATCATAGGGTGGTTGACAGCACCCTTTGCAACAAAGATATACTCTGCTGTAACTGCATCCGGTACTCAAACTTCCCATGCCATGCAGTTGGCTTTTTATACGTTTCAGATTTTACATTCACAACGATTGGTGTAAAAAACCTCTTATCTTAACTTTTCAAAATACAAAGAGTGCCTTCAGAGCCATTGCTCCCAACGGTTTTCTCTATGTATAGATTGTAGCATAAAATAATGTTTTTTGCAAGAATTTATGAGGCTCTTCCCACCGCCTAAAGGCAGTGGGTTTCCGCCTACGACAACAGAAAGGAATTTATTTATGAATGACATATTATGGAATAAATTAAAACCATTTCGCCTCGCACCAAACTGGAAAATTATGTGGAATAAATTGAGTGATATAGAACCAGATGATATAAAACAAAATGATGAAGCATGGTTATTTATGTTTGTACAGGATATACTATATATAGTAACAGAATACACTCATAAGGAGAACAAGAACCCCATAAAACATACGCTTGCTATTGATTTAGGGTGGTATCCTGAAGGTGATATAAAAGGGTGCTATCACCTTGTAGCAATTTTAGACAATAATTGGAATAAACCAATTCTTGAGATAAAAACACGAAGTACACAAGAAGTTGTAGATACCATAGAATTGTGGTTATTTGAAACACTTATAACCTGATCCATAAATCTAATTCTCCTATAAAATTTTTCGATAGCAAAGGTTATGGTTCAAGTTAAGATCGAAAGATAGAATTTTTACAGCACATTTTGGTAATTTTTTCTCTACCTTGACGTGTATACAGTATTCATAATATAATAAGAACCGTAACATTCAGGAAAGTCAAATCAGCCTTATAGAAAAACTAGGAGGAATTAATAGATGAAACCAGAATGGAAAGATTTTGTTGGCGGTAAATGGGAAACAGAAGTGGATGTAAGAGATTTTATTCAGAAAAATTATACTCCTTATTTTGGAGATGATACTTTTCTAGCAGGTCCTACCAAAGCTACTACAACACTTTGGGAACAAGTTTTAGAGTTATCCAAACAGGAACGGGAAGCGGGCGGAGTTTTGGATATGGATACCAAGATTCCTTCTACTATTACCTCCCATGCGGCAGGGTATTTAAATAAAGATCTTGAAAAAATTGTTGGGTTTCAGACAGATAAACCTTTTAAACGTTCTCTGCAGCCTTACGGCGGAATCAATATGGCAAAAGCAGCACTGACTACAAACGGATATCAAATTGATCCGGAAATCGAAGAATTTTTTACTGTTCATCGAAAAACACATAACGCTGGCGTATTTGATGTTTATACACCAGAGATGAGAAGATGCCGTTCGAATCATATTATTACAGGGCTGCCAGATGCCTATGGGCGTGGACGAATTATCGGCGATTACCGCCGGGTTGCTCTTTATGGGGTCGATTTCTTAATTCAAGACAAAGAAGAGCAAAAAGCATCTACTCCTGCGGTTATGATGCCGGATGTGATTCGTGACAGAGAAGAATTATCGGAACAGATTAAGGCTTTAAAAGAACTAAAACAGTTAGCAGTTATCTATGGAATGGATATTTCGAAACCTGCTGCAAATGTACAGGAAGCCATTCAGGCACTTTATTTTGGTTACCTGGCAGCAGTAAAAGAACAAAATGGAGCTGCGATGTCATTAGGACGTACCTCCACTTTTATCGACTGCTACGCAGAAAGAGATTTAAAAAATGGTACTTTCACTGAAGAAGAAATACAAGAATTTATCGATCACTTTGTAATGAAACTAAGACTGGTAAAATTTGCCCGTACTCCAGAATATAATGCACTATTTGCAGGTGATCCTACTTGGGTAACAGAATCAATTGCTGGTTTGGGAATTGACGGACGCCCTTTAGTGACCAAATCTTCCTTCCGTTATCTGCATACACTGCATAATCTGGGGACTTCACCAGAGCCAAATATGACCGTACTTTGGTCTACCCACCTGCCGGAAAATTTCAAAAAATTCTGTGCAAAAGTTTCGATTGAAACTTCCTCCGTCCAATATGAAAACGATGATCTGATGCGGATAACACATGGAGATGACTATGCGATTGCATGTTGTGTATCTTCTATGAAAGTCGGAAAAGAAATGCAGTTTTTCGGTGCAAGGGCGAACCTTGCCAAATGCCTGCTCTATGCAATCAATGGAGGAGTTGATGAAATTACAGGTGTTCAAGTTGCTCCAAAATTCCGTCCAGTAGAGGGAGATTATTTAGATTATGAAGACGTATTCAATAAATATATCGAAATGATGGAGTGGCTGGCAGGTGTCTATGTCAATACACTAAATGTAATTCACTATATGCATGATAAATACTCCTACGAACGGCTTCAAATGGCTCTGCATGATAAAGAAGTAAAACGGTATTTTGCAACAGGAATTGCTGGACTATCTGTCGTTGCCGATTCTCTTTCCGCTATTAAATATGCCAAAGTAAAAGTAATTCGCAGCGACGTAGAAATTACAAAGAAAATAAAAAATCCACAGACAGCAAAGACTGAGAAAAAAGTAATTGGTATTGCTAAAAATGTAGTAACCGGGTATGAAATAGAAGGGGATTTTCCTAAATATGGAAACAATGATGATCGGGTAGATGAGATTGCTGTAGAAGTAGTAACACGATTTATGAATATGATACGAAGCCATTACACCTATCGGGACAGCATCCCTACTACTTCTATTTTAACGATTACTTCTAATGTAACTTACGGAAATAATACTGGATCGACACCAGATGGAAGAGTACAGGGAGAAGCATTTGCTCCGGGTGCAAATCCTATGCATGGGCGAGATTCTCACGGGGCATTAGCTTCTTTAGCTTCTGTAGCCAAACTGCCATTTCGGGATGCACAGGATGGTATTTCTAATACCTTTTCTATTATTCCGGGAGCTTTAGGAAAAGACGATAAAATATTTACCAATAATTTAGATCTTGATCTTGGTAAATTGTAAAGCTTCCTTCCATGACTCCGAAATCTAGAGAGAGCAAAGCAGTAATTTCAAATGTTTTCTTGTATCTGGCATTTAGTGTAAAGTATGCTTTGTAATAACGGATTTTTCACGAAAATGAAAGGATTTTATTTATGAAAGAAGAACTTTTAGAAGAAGATATTGTAGCCATGCTGGATCATTTTATGGCGAAGGGCGGCGGACATATGAATGTAGATGTAGCTGCATCTAAAACTGCCGTACAGGCTAACCGAGTTAGGCATATCAAAGAAACAAAATCTTTAGAGTGTAATTCCAAACAAATGGCTTGTCAAATTCCTACTTTTCAGGAAGAGCCTGATCAAGAAGATTAGTTTTATTTATCTTTTGTTTAGGTATTGTTAAACTTATAGACAAAAATATATAGATTAAAAAGGAGAAAATTAATATGGCAGCAAATAAACAACAAATTGATAACTTAGTAGCAATGTTAGATGGATATGCGGAAAAGGGAGGACATCACTTAAATGTAAATGTCTTAAACCGGGATACCTTATTAGATGCACAAGCGCATCCAGAAAAATATCCTCAGCTTACCATCCGTGTATCTGGTTATGCAGTAAATTTTATCAATCTTTCTAAGAAACAACAAGATGAAGTAATTTCCCGTACCTTCCATCAGGCGATTTAATTACTCCATCTCCTAAAATCTATCAAAAAACTATTAAAAGACTATTACACGAAAGAATCCTACTAAAAACTTCATGTAATAGTCTTTTTTTATTTATCAAAAAAGGAGGGCTACATGAACGGCTATATTCATTCTATAGAAACTTTTGGAACAGTAGATGGTCCGGGTATTCGGTATGTTGTCTTTTTTCAAGGCTGCCCAATGCGTTGTCTATACTGCCATAATCCTGACACATGGACTCCAAATACAGGACAGCAAAAATCAGCAGAAGAAATTCTAACTGATTATGAGCGCTATCGACCTTTTCTATCAGGAGGCGGTCTTACCGCAACAGGAGGAGAGCCTCTTATGCAAATAAAATTTGTAACAGAACTGTTTGAAAAAGCAAAAGAACGACAAATTCATACCTGTCTGGATACTTCTGGTATCACATATCAAAAAGAAAATCCAAAAATTACTGCACAATTTGACAGATTAATGGCTGTCACCGATCTGGTAATGCTTGATATAAAACATATCAATTCACAGGAACATTATAAACTATGCAGTCACCCAAATGAACCTGTTCTTGATTTTGCACGTTATTTGGACAAAAAAAAGATTCCTCTTTGGGTTCGTCATGTAGTAGTGCCCACTATTACAGACAATGCCGCTTCTCTCCGCCAATTAGGTCTTTTCCTTGGAGAACTTCAAAATCTAAAAGCCTTAGACATCCTCCCTTACCATACTATGGGAGTAGTAAAATATGAAAACCTTGGAATAGAATATCCCTTAAAAGGAATAAAAGCCCTTACAAAAGAACAAGCCCAAAAAGCCAAACAGATTGTACTTGCAGCTATACATGAAAAAAGAGAACAACTGCGGGCAGAAGGAAAACTGCAATAAGTTTATAACAAATTTTCATTCGACTTTTGGAGATAGGATAAAACAGGATGCTGCCGAAAAGAATTAGCTTTCACCGGACGCCAGAGGCGGTTTGCTTCTGTCTTTTGCCTGCTCCGCTCCAAACGATAAGAAAGTCTACGGCTTCTGATTTCGGTTCATCCAACCAGACGAACCGGGGCGCAATTCGCCCTCAC
>CAJUGZ010000055.1 GCA_910585855.1 uncultured Lachnospiraceae bacterium
TTCTAGCAGAAGTTAAGAACTTCTAACTTTTTTCCAAAGTCACTGCAGTCTGCCTGTGGGGTTCGCATCTGGCTGTTTTTTGGCTTCGAAACAAAAAAAGAATGATATTTGTTTATTTTCTTTTTGGACTTGGGTTGAAATATTGTTTTGTTTTTTGAAAAAATAGTTGCAATTTAGAAAATTTTGTGTATAATAAAAAGTGGTTGGAAAAACAACTTGCATTTTTTGAGGACAAGTGATATAGTATAGATATGCTTCCGTGGCTCAGTCGGTAGAGCGATTGATTCGTAATCAATAGATCGTGGGTTCGAGTCCCATCGGGAGCTTTTATAGAATAGGGCTGTCGTTTTACGAAATTTTATTCGTTAAAACGACAGCTTTATTTTTTGTGTTTTATTTACTAAGTTTTTTAAGATTTGGTGGGGGTATTCGTGTTTTTGTTGTGATTTTGATAGGTGTGACGTCTATATTTACAAAAAGTGACATAAAATTACAAAACTTTAGAAGAGTGACATAATATGTCCTATGTGTATGATATAATAATATTTAAAAATGTATTAGACAATGAATTTTATAGAGTAGATAAAGGAGGAGTTTATGAAGAAACCAATGTTATTGTTTACAGCAGTTTCTGTATTGATGCTTTCAGGATGTTCTGTTGTAGATAAGAAGGCACAAGAAATGATTAAAGAACAAGGAATAGAGGGAGATGAGGATTATAAGGAATATACGAGATTAAAAAGTGGAGGAGAGTTGGATGAGAATGGTTATTATAAAATTTCTGATTCTCTGTCAATAGAAGAAACAGAGGAAACGGTAGAACAGAGAACAGGACAGATTCGTGTTACTTTTGCTGAGAATGATAATCTTTTGATTCATTATTATAGGGATGCAGAACAGAAAGAGGAAATTTTAACATCTTGTTATTTAAATCCCAATGACTATATTTATGCTTCTGTTCCAGAAAGTATGGCAAATACGAATTTATACCATTTTTTGGAGTATCGTATTTTTGAATACGGAGAAAGCGGAAGGAAACAGCTAGATTGGACAGCAGCAGAGGAGAATGTAGTTTTGCAGATTCCTGCAGATTATAGTGGAGAAGAGATTTCTGTTGTTCCGGTTGGAGGTTATGAAAAACGGAAACTTATGTTGAGTGATTATTATATGGATACAGAGGGGAATAGTCATGAATTGTCGGAGAGGTGGAGGATTGATAAAGAGGAAACAGCAGGGGATTCGATTACGATTAGTCCGGTAGATTCTTATATTTTAAGTTATGAGTATGATAATAAAAATTATTTTTTTGTCGATTCCCATCCTGATTGCCGGTATCAGGATAATGAGGATGGAGTTGTAATTTTTGAGGAAGCGGATGCACAGAGTGAAATTACGAATTATTCGGTGGAATTGCATCCGTATATTAGTGCAGAGATTATATCGGATCAGGAGTGGAGATATCAGGTAAATGGGGGAGAGCAAATGAAAAGTAAAAAAGGCTCTCAAAAAATTACAAATTTAAAATATGAGGATCAAATTGTAGTTTATACGGATAAAGTAGCTGTGTTTGATTATGATAAAAATCAGTTGACAGAGCCGGCTGAAATACAGGTTGCAGAGGGTTATTGTTATACATTTCAAGTTAAAAAACATACTAGTTTTTATTTTGATCCATCCGAGTATACTTACAGTTATGGAAGTATTGTTTTTAAAAATCGGGGAAGAGAGATTACGGAAGGGGTTTATCTTGGAGAGGGAAGCCAGATTACATATGAGGCAAAAAGTGTAGAAGAGGGATATTGGCTGCCGGATGGGGAGCATACGATTGTGGTAAAAGGAGAAAAAGAAACGAAAGAGGCATTTAATCAAATTCGTTTTTATCCGCAGCGCAAGGTGGAAGTTTATTTGCTGCAGCCAAAGGCGGGAGGAACAATCCGATATTCGGTGAATGGAACAGAAATTGAGACATCTAGTATTGAGGTAGATGCTGGTACAAGTATTTCTATGGATTTTGAAGGTTGGGAAGGCTGGATTTGCAGTGCGGAAGATAAGACTTTGTATATTGCAGGAGAGGAGGATAAGCAGGAAACAAATGTAAAGGGAAAAGATGTCGATCAGATTTTTTTAGAAAATGAGGAGCATAAGCCAGTATTAGAATTGGTTTTGGATAAAAGTGTTGGGGAAATGCTGCAGGTGGATTTATCTGCTTCTGGATATGAAAAATCAGGAATTGTTTATCAGCAGGAGTTATTAAAAAATACTTATACATTGAGTACGGAGAAAATAGGGACAGAAGAGGGGATTACGGTTTCCTTGAAAAATGGTTCTGTGCAGAGTGGTTATGCCTTTAAGATAAAAATGGTAAAAACAGAAAAAAATAAAAATCAATCGGAAGAAGTTTTGTATATACAGAAGATTCCTGTGTCAGAAAAGTTAGAAATTTATCATGATACAGAGATTATGGATTCCCCTTTTTATTATGATAAAGTAACAATTACAATTAGTTTAGAAGAAGTGGAAGGATATGAACCGAAAAGTATAGAACATGGAGAGATTAACTTAGCTTATGCGGATACTGGTGCAGAAGTGCAGGAAGGAGAGATTTTAGACGGAGAACGGGAAGTTGTCGTTAGTATAATACCGGAAGAAGGATATTATTTAGATAGTGGAAAAAAGAATACAAATGATCTTTATCAAAATACAATGTCTTATAAAAAATACAAATCTGATATAGATAAAATAATAAAGGATAATCCGATTAAGAAAATATTTATTGTAACATTAGATAATAACGATCCTTATGGAACAGTAGTTTATAAGTTGGACGGAGCAGAGGTTTCTGGAACGATAGAGGTTAGAGAAAAGCAGAAGCTGGTAATGGAATATATGATTACAGATTCGGAATATGAAATTCAAACAGAAGGATTGCTAAAGATTGTCCAAAGCAAGACAAAAGGTGATGTTTCAATAGAAATAACAGAAGAGATAGATGGTACAGTGCTGAAGCGAGAAGATTTCATTACTGTAATGAAGAAGGGAGATTAAGGAGATGGAAGAATTTGATCAAATAGAAGAGAAAGAAGAAGTTTATGATGGTAATTTTATAGAAGAGAACAGAAAAGGTACAAAAATTCCGTTAAAGTTTAAAGTAATAGTTGTACTTGCAGTTATTGCAGCAGGATTGGTTTTAATTCTTACAATACAGATATGGAGAAAAGCTAAAACATACGGAGAGAATATTGGAGATGTAACGGGAAAAACTGTTGGAATAGCAGTTGGTTCATTTCATGGTTTTTCAGAAGGCAAGAGAGGAAGAGAGGACGGAAAAGAGGATGGATTGTCAGCATCTGATACTGTAGTAAAAATGCAAAGTAGTTTTCATGAAATAGCAAATTTGCAGGTGTTAGTTTCAAGTATTAAGTTAAATGATTATCATAAATTAGAAGAGAAGTATGCTGCTTTATATTTATTAAAAGGAGATGCCGTATTTACGGTAGATTTATCAAAAGCTGTTATTGATGCGAATGAGGACGGAGAGGTATGGTATATTCGCCTTCCTCAGCCAGAGGTTACAGTATATATTGATGACAGATATACAAAAAAAGTAGCAGAGTATCAGAGGAAGTTTTTTAACGGAAGTGCAGAAGACGGTTTTAATGCATATATAAATTCTATGTCTAATCTGGAAAGTAAAGCAAAAGACGCTATAGAAGAGGATGGAAGTTTAATGAAATGTGCAAGAGATTCTGCAGAAAAGCAGATAAAACGACTTGCAAAGATGGCACGTGTAAATGATAAAGAATCAATTAATGATAAAGAACCAATTATTGTTTGGGAATAGGGAGAAATAGAGATGGAGTTGAAAGAGAGAGAAGAAAATTCAAAAGAATGGAAATTTTGGATTGGTATGGTTGCTGGTTTGGTAATTTTAGTAATATTAATTATTGTTTTCTTTAGGTTTGCATTAAAAAAAGGAGTAAATGCTTTTCAAGATACTTATAAACAGGTAGAAAGCCAAGTGAAAGAGGAGAAAAAGGAAGAGTTTTATCAGAAGGGTTATGAAGCTGCCGAAAAGGAAAACCATGTCAGTAATCGAGCAGGGATTTCAGTGGAAAATATAAAGGAAACAGCAAATTTGGAAGTACTTGAAGTAAGAGATGTAGAATTTGTATTTCAGGGAGCAGATGAAAATGATAAAAATATCACAGTTTGGTTGGAAGTTCCCGGAACAGGAGTATTTACTGTAGATTTACAGGCAAGTGAATTTATTGTAGATAATAAAAGAAATTATGTCTTAGTGCGTGTACCAAAAATTGAGTTAAGTGAGTGCAAAGTAGACTATGCTAATGTAAATAAATTAAGATTTGAAAATGATATTTTTAATGATAGTATTGCAGTGGGAGAAGATATGGCACAGGAAATGCTAAAAGACGGATATTTATTGATTCAAAAGGAGTTTTTATCGAATCAATGGTACTATAATAGTGCGGAGTCAGCAGCAGAAAATTTGATTACTAATATGATTAAGGAAGTAAATTTTAATATCAGTGATTTGCAGGTAGAAGTGGAGTTTATGGAGTGATGGATAAAAACTAACTATAAACATTCACAATAAAATTATCAAATTGTTAATAATAGTAAAAAAATAGTCAAATCTCAAAAATATAAGTATTCCATTGTAATCTTTACAAGAACACAATTTTCCGGCTGGTAGAACTAGCTGAACTCGAAAGGAAGGTCTATGAAGGGTCATCATTTCCCGTCGGCACTTAGGCACGGTATTTTCGTGCCTTATGTGTCCGCTACGAGGAAATGCTAAGCGAAAGCGGGCTCGGAATAGACCTTCCTTTCGGGTTCAGCGTCCCCCTTATTAAGACTTGATTACAGAGATTCGAAGAAAATAAAAAATCTTTTATTTCCCCGGCGCTTTTTTTCGAAAATCAGAAGGAGTTATACCTTCAAATTTTTTAAATTGACGCATAAAATGAATTTCATTTTCATATCCGCAGAAAGAAGAAATGGTGCAGATATTCATATCGCTGTGGCTTAGATAAAATTTTGCAAGTTCTAAACGTGCATGAATTTTGTCTGTCTGTGCGGAGGTAGAAAAAAACTGTTTATATAAGTGCTGGAAATAGGATACACTTAAATTTACAGAGTGTGCCATATCTGAAATAGTCCAAAGATTAGCCGGATTGTTGTAAAGAGCAGTTCTTATATTTAAAAGAGCCCGATAATATTTATGCTGAAAAATAAGAGGATTGGAGCGCATAAGGTATTCTGTAAGAGCAGAGAGAAAAGCAAAAGTCAGACAGTGCAAAATTTGCTTGGAGTGTTTGGCAGGAAAACGGTATTCCTGCGTGATCATTTGGATAAATCGTGACAGTCTGGGAATATCAGGCGGGTATAGAGGTTGGTTAAACGGAAGCTGGAGAGAGGAAAGCGAAATATCAGAGGAGTCCTTTTCCAGATAAAAGTGAATCCAGTCATCATTATAGTTAGGAGTATCACAGCCATAGTGAATATAGGTATTTTGATCGAAAAGAATTACCATATTGGGCTTAGTAAAGATACGTTGGTTATTGATAAAAACCCATGCAGGGGTTTTTACAATTAAGAGAAGATATTCTGACAGTCCTTCTTTATGTTCAATATCGCACGGATTGCGATGGTGAGAGTCATATCCGCAGCCTGTTACACAGATCATAATAGATTCCCCTTTCTAATTTTTTATAGTTATCATATCAACAGGAAACAGATTCGTCAATCGGTTTTTTTGTTTGTAAAAAAGCAGAATAGGTCAGTAAATAGCAGTTCTATATATTGTATAAAAGGAAAAAATTTTTTAAGATAGTTTGATAGAATCAGAAAATATAGAAACCAATTAATTAAAATTATAAGAAAGGATAAAAAGAATGAAAGAGATTGCAAAAGGGATCTGGAAATTAACCTATCAAACACCTGAAAAATTTACACCTTGTTCTATGAGAAAAAGCAAAATTGCTGTAGAGGAATTAGAGAAAATTGATTTAGAAGTGTGTCAGAAACTTCCATTTGAAGAGAAAGAAATTATATTAAAAACAACAAAGCGTGGAGTAACAGTGTCAATTCCTATGCAGACAGAGGAAGATATTTATGGATTTGGTCTGCAGCTAAAAAGTATTAATTATGCCGGAAGGAAAAGGCATATAAAAGTAAATTCTGATCCAACTGTGGATACCGGAGAAAGTCATGCACCTGTGCCTTTTTATATTTCTACAGCAGGATATGGTGTGTTTGTAGATACTTATCGTTATGCTACTTTTTATATGGGGACAAATTCGAAAAAAGGAGCATCTTCTTCGAAAAAAGAGGTCAATCAGCCACATAAAGAATTCAGTGAATCAGCACTTTATTCTTTAAAACGTGCAAAAGAGCAAAGAACAGTTATTATTGATATTCAAGGGGCAGAAGGAGTGGAACTTTATTTTTTTGCCGGAACAGTAAAACAGGTGGTACAAAGATATAATTTGTTTTCTGGGGGAGGAATCATTCCGCCTATGTGGGGACTTGGCATATGGTATCGGGTTTACGGAGGCAGCAAAGAAGAGGATGTTAAAAAGCTGGCAGAGCAATTTCGAGAAGAACAGATTCCAATGGATGTGTTGGGGATTGAACCGGGATGGCATTCCCATTCTTATTCTTGTACTTATGAATGGAGCAGTCTTTTTCCAAATGCACAAGATATGATAGACAGTTTAAATCAAAACGGGTATCATGTGAATTTATGGGAGCATATGTTTGTTTATCCTGCTGCCCCTTTTTATCAGAAATTAAAAGATTACAGCGGAGAATATGAAGTTTGGAACGGGCTTGTGCCGGATTTTGCAACAAAAGAGGCAAGAGAAATTTTTTCGGATTGGCATAGAGTACAGTTTGTAGAGAAAGGAATTGCTGGATTTAAACTAGATGAATGTGATAATTCCGATTTTAATCCTTCGAATTGGTCTTTTCCAGATACCGCAGAATTTCCTTCTGGTATGGATGGAGAACAGATGCATAACGCAGTTGGAATCTTATATCAGGAAGTGATAGCAGAAGCATTTGAAAAACAGGGAATAAGAACTTTATCGCAGGTTCGTTCTTCTGGTGCATTAGCATCCTCACAGCCTTTTGTATTATATTCCGATCTGTATAACCATAAAGAATTTATCAGGGGAATTGTAACTTCTTCTTTTTCAGGACTGCTTTGGTCGCCGGAAGTTAGGGACTGCGTAAATGAAACCGATCTTTTGCGAAGAATCGAAACTGTTATATTTTCTCCTCTGGCACTGTTAAATGCATGGAGAATTCCAAATCCCCCATGGAAACAGGTAGACATTAATAAAAACTTGGAAAATATATGGATGGAAAAACAGGAATATTATACAAAACAATGCAGAAAATTATTAGAATTGCGGATGTCATTTCTTCCATATTTGTATAGTGCATTTATAGAATATCAAAGAAAAGGTATTCCGCCTGTACGGGCAATGGTAATGGAGTATCCTGATGATTTAGAAGTTCGTACAATCGATGATCAATATTTTTTTGGAAAGGATATTTTGGTTTGTCCATTGACATTAGAAGATGGAATGTCTAGAAAAGTTTATTTGCCGGAAGGAAAATGGCATGAATTTTTTGGAACAGCCGTATATGAAGGAAAAGCATGGATTGAGGTTTCGGCAAAAGAAGAAGAAATTCCTCTTTTTGTAAGAGAAAATGCATTGATTCCATTGGCAAAACCCGTTTTACATATTACGAAAGAAACTGTATTTGAGATAACAGTACTTCAGTTTGGTTCAGGAGAAGCAGAATTTATACTTTATGAGGATGACTTTGAAACGTTAGAATATAAACAGACAGGAGTAAAAGGGATTCGAATTTACAGGAAAGAAAATGGAGTAGTTGAGATTCTTGATAAGGCTGAGCGATATCGTTTTTTATAAGTTAGAATGAGGATAGGATACTGCCGGAAAGGGTTGGCTTTCACCGGACGCAAGAGGCAGTTTGCTCCTGTCCTTTGCCTGCTCCGCTCCAAACGGTAAGAAGTCCAAGACTTTCTAACCGTTCTCCGAAGTTGCAGTCAAAGGACAGGAGCAAACTGCCTCTCGCTGTTGGTGGAATGGCGGTAGAAGTTATATTTTATTACGGAGTAAGTTTTCAGTAAAGTTTAGACACGATTCTTTTAACATCCTCCATGATCTAATCTTCTCGTAAAATCAAAATTTTATTCTTTTTTAAGTTTATAAGTTTATCCTGCAGTGATAATTTCTTTTATTTTTTTTAAAATCAGTTATAATGGACTTAGAAATTTTTGAAAACTAAGCGCAAGCGGGCTTGGTCTAGACTTTGCTTCGATTCCATCGTCCGGTTCAGCAAAAAAATAATAGGAGGAAATTATGATAATCGATCAAATTAAGAAAAAACTGCAGTCAAAAGAATATGATTTTTTAAGACAAGAACAAAGACTTGGCAATCATATCATTCTTTTAACACTTGGAGGCAGTCATGCTTATGGAATGGAAAAAGAGAGTTCTGATTTGGATATACGGGGGATTGCATTAAATCAAAAACAGGAAATTTTATTAGGAAAGGATTTTGAACAAATTGTAGATAAAAGTACGGATACTACGATTTATTCATTTCAGAAAATGCTTCAGTTATTAACGGCAAATAATCCGAATACAGTTGAAATTTTAGGCTGTAAACCGGAGCATTATCTGTATTTATCCAAGATCGGAGAAGAATTGTATCAGAATCGAAAGATGTTTCTTTCTAAGATTTGTATTCATACCTTTGCCGGTTATGCAGGAAGTCAGCTTCGGCGAATGGAAAATAAAGCGGCAAGATGGATTGATCAGTCACAGAGGGAAGCACATATTTTAAAAAGTATTCAAAATGCAGAGTATGATTTTCAGACCAGATATTTTCCAAAAGAAGAGGGAAGTATTCGGCTTTATATCGATCAAGCTGTTCATAAAGAGTATGAAAGCGAAATTTTTATGGATGTGAATCTCAAACATTATCCTTTAAGGGATTGGACAGGGATGTGGAATGAGATGAAGTCGATTGTCAGCAGTTATAATAAAATCGGGAAGCGAAATGAACATGCCGCCAGTCATGATAAATTGGGCAAGCATATGGCACATTTAATTCGGCTTTATATGATGTGTATTGATTTATTGGAAAAAGAAGAAATTATTACTTATCGGGCGAAAGAACATACACTGTTGATGCAGATTCGAAACGGAGAATATTTAGATAAAAATCATCAGCCTTCTGCGGAGTTTTATGATCTGCTAAATGAATATGAAAAACGGTTTGAATATGCAAAGGTTCATACTTCTCTTCCAGATATGCCCGATTATAAAAGAATTGAGGAATTTCGAATGGATATTAATGAAAAGATTGTAAAGGGAATGATTTTTTAGATAATTGGGAAAATACATGGAATTAGGCTTTTTAGAGATTAGGATGCTGCCGGAGGGGGTGGTTTTCACCGAACGCAGGAGGCGGTTGAATTACGGTAGAAATGATGTTTTATTACAGAATAAGTTTTCAGTAATGTTTGGATGTCGTAAAATCAAAATGTTATCCTTTTTTAAGTTTATAAGTTTATTTTAGGAAAAATGCAATAGGAATTGCATGGATTAGAAAGTTGTGCTATAATTCGATTTGTGAAAACCAGAGAGAAGGATAAAAAAAATAAAAGGAAAAAGTAAAAGAAAAATAAATAAAGGAAGAGTAAGCTAAAAACAATATGATTAATATACATGATATTGAAGAGGCATGTTATAAGCCAAGTATACCAAAAACCTATCAACTATATCAGAATGGGTATGTAAAAAAGTTGGAGGTGCAAAACAATTATCCTTTTATAAATGTTTCTGCACAGGTAAAAGGAAGCTGCAGAGATCCCTATTGGGTGATGGTTTCAGTGGATGAATTAGAAAATCGAATTTTAGATTATCACTGTGATTGTCCTGCCTATGAGGAGTATGACGGATTGTGCAAACACTGCGGTGCGGTGCTGCTTGCCTATGTAATGCAGCGAAACAGCGGACGTGGTGCGGCGGGGACGGTTCGAGCCGCAAAGGATGGAGCACTTGTGACCAGTGACATGGTAAAAAGTATGCTGAGTTATTATGGACTACAGCAAAAGATACCTTTGTGGCAGTCAGAGATTTATGGAAAAGTAAAATTAATTCCGATTTTAAACTATAGAAGCGGTTCAGTGTATTTGGAGTTTAAAATTGGGGTGTCGAAATTATATATAGTGAAAAATATTTCTGAATTTGTAGATTCAGTTGAACATTCTTTGGAATATACTTATGGAAAAGGGTTATCCTTTTATCATACAAAGGAAACTTTTACAGAAGAGAGCAGACCGTTTGTTGAGTTTATCTGTCAGGCAGTGCAGTCAGATGATGTTTCTTATAATTCTTATGCTTATGACAGAGGTTTTCGATATCGTATGATTTTATTAAAAGGGTTTACATTGGATTATTTTATTTCTCTTATGGTTG
The DNA here is from genome assembly GCA_910585855.1 of uncultured Lachnospiraceae bacterium. Taxonomy (GTDB): domain Bacteria; phylum Bacillota; class Clostridia; order Lachnospirales; family Lachnospiraceae; genus MGBC114844. Next base: position 10,548 of record CAJUGZ010000055.1, read on the forward strand.
GAAAAACATTGGAGTTTAATTTGCATGAGGAAATAAAATCCTATCTGGTGCAAAGGAAAAATCCCCCTTCTATTTTAAAAATTAAAGAAGAAAAGGCAGGAGTTTTTTTGGAGTTAAGCCGGTATAGTGCATTTGAAGGGGCAGAATATATCTATTATTTATATTCAGGTACTCTTTATATTACAAAAAAGACAGAGCGGGAGTTATTAAATTCGTTTCGAGCTTGTTTTAACAGTGCAAAAGACAGAAGGGTTTTTATTGCAAAACAGGAACTTCCTATTTTTTGCAGAGAGCTGCTGCCTATTTTAAAAGAGCAGTATGAGGTTTTGCCGGAGGCGTTTGATGAATCGCTTTATCTTCCGCAAAAGGCTGTTTATGAGATTTATTTAGATATGCCGCAGGAAGATGAAATTCAGGCAAAAGTTTATGCCATATATCAAGAACAAAAATATAATTTATTGAAAGAGGCAGAGATAGAAGAGAATCGGGATATTCGAGGAGAATATGCTGTTATACAGGCGTTAAAACAGTTTTTTAATGCTTATGATGAAAATGTATTTATTCTTTCTGATAATGAGGAACGTTTGTATTCTTTTTTATCGGAAGGAATTTTGGAACTGCATAATTATGGAGAAGTACATATTTCAGAAAGGATTCGAAAATTAAAGATTTTATCAGCACCTCGTATTACGATTGGAGTAAATATTGAAGGGAATCTGCTGGAATTTGCTATGCAGTCAGAGGATATGTCATTAGAGGAACTGGCAGAGATTTTATCTAGATACAGTCAAAAACAGCGTTATTATCGTTTAAAAAACGGTACATTTTTTCAGGCAGGAGAGGAATTAGACGGGGCGATTTCTATTGTAAAAACATTGCAGCTAAAACAAAAAGATCTGCAGAAAGGGAAAATTGCTGTACCAAAGTATCGAGCCCTTTATTTGGACGGAGTTGCAAGAGAGCTTGGGTTGGATTTTAAAAGGGATCGGAATTTTAAAAATCTGGTGCGCAATATGAAAACGGCAGAAGAAAATGATTTTGAAATACCAAGTTCTTTGGATACTATTTTGCGAAACTATCAGAAATCTGGATTTTTATGGTTAAAAACGCTACTGTATAATGGATTTGGCGGAATTCTTGCTGATGATATGGGGCTTGGAAAGACACTTCAGGTGATTGCATTATTACAGTCTGTCTATGAAGAACAAAAGGAAAAGTTAAAAACCAATCAACTGTTTGCTTTAATTGTAGCTCCTGCTTCTTTGGTCTATAATTGGAAAAAAGAGATGGAACAGTTTGCACCAGATCTTTCAGTCGTTATGCTGACAGGAACGGCAGCCGAGCGAAAAGCAAAATTAGAACAGTCATTGCCGGAGCAGATTTTTATTACTTCTTATGATTTATTAAAACGGGATTTGTCGGAATATCAGCAGAGAAATTTTCAGATTCAGGTTATTGATGAGGCGCAGTATATTAAAAATGCTGCTTCACAGGCAGCAAAAGCAGTAAAAAGTATTTTTGCAGGATTTAAAGTTGCATTGACTGGTACGCCAATTGAAAATCGTTTAAGTGAGTTGTGGAGTATTTTTGATTATTTGATGCCCGGATTTTTATATCATTATTTAAAGTTTCGTCAGGAGTTTGAAATACCGATTACAGGAAATGGCAATTTAGAAGCAAAGGAACGGTTAAGACGGATGATACAGCCGTTTGTTCTTCGTCGATTAAAGAAGGATGTGCTGACGGATTTGCCGGATAAGCTGGAAAAGGTGGTCTATGCCAGTTTGGAAGGTGAGCAGAAAGAATTGTACTTAGCACATGTTGGACGTTTAAAGTTATTTTTAGAGAAACAGTCGGAAGCAGAATTAAATACGGCAAAACTTTATGTGCTGTCTGAACTGACTAAGCTGCGTCAGCTTTGCTGCAATCCTTCCCTGCTTTATGAGGACTGTCAGGCAAATTCGGCAAAATTAGAACTATGTATAGAAATGATTCGAACAGCAGCAGAAGGCGGACATAAAGTTTTAGTATTTTCACAATTTACCAGCAATTTTGAATTATTAGAAAAACGACTCGAAGAGGAACAATTGTCTTGGTATCGACTGACTGGGGCGACAAAAAAAGAAGAGCGGATTGTTTTGGTAGAACAGTTTAATCAAAATCAAGTGCCAGTTTTTCTGATTTCATTAAAAGCAGGGGGAACAGGACTAAATCTTACGGCAGCAGATATTGTGATTCATTATGATCCTTGGTGGAATTTTGCTGTGCAGAATCAGGCAACCGATCGGGTGCATCGAATTGGACAAAAAAATGTGGTTACTGTTTATAAATTGATTATAAAAGATACGATTGAGGAGAAGATTATTGCGCTTCAGGAACAAAAGAGAGATTTGGCAGAGCAGGTATTAGGAGGAAAAGGGATGGATACGATTCATTTTAGCAAAGAAGAACTGTTAGAACTGCTGAAATAGAGTGATTAGAAAGGATTTTATCGATGAAAGTATTATTCATATCGCTTGGATGTGATAAAAATTTGACAGACAGTGAAGCGATGCTGGGGCTTTTAAATCAGGCAGGTTATACGATAACAGATGATGAACAGGAAGCGGAGGTAATTGTGGTAAATACCTGCAGCTTTATTCATGATGCAAAGGAGGAAAGCATCAATACCCTGTTAGAGATGGGACAGCTAAAAGAAACTGGAAGCTGTAAGGCTTTAATTGCTGCAGGATGTTTGGCACAGCGGTATCATAAGGAGATTTTTAAGGAAATCCCGGAGGTGGACGGAATTGTTGGGACAGCTTCTTATGATGAGATTGTTTCTGTGGTAGAAGCGGCATTAAAAAAGCAAAAAGCACAGGCATTAGAGCCTCTTAATCGTCTTCCGGCAGCAGGAGGGAAAAGACTTTTGACTACCGGCGGCTGGTATGCCTATCTAAAGATTGCCGAGGGATGTGATAAACATTGTACGTATTGTATTATTCCAAAGATTCGTGGAGAATATCGCAGTATTCCTATGGAAGAGCTGATTTTGCAGGCAAAAGAACTGGCAGATCAGGGAGTGAAAGAATTGATTTTAGTGGCACAGGAAACTACGGTTTACGGACAGGATCTCTATGGAAAGAAAATGCTTCCTGTGCTGTTAAAAGAGTTGGCAAAACTGCAGGGGATTGTTTGGATTCGTCTTCTTTATTGCTACCCGGAAGAGATTACAGAGGAATTGATTCAGGTGATCAAAACTGAAAAAAAGATTTGTCATTATTTAGATCTGCCGATTCAACATGCTAATGATGAGATTTTAAAGCGAATGGGCAGAAAGACAAATCAAAAGCAGTTAGTAGAAAAAATCAAAAGGCTGCGGGAAGAGATTCCCGATTTGGTGCTTCGAACCACACTGATTGCCGGATTTCCCGGAGAAACAAAAGAGCAGCATAGGGAAGTGCTGGAATTTGTAGATACAATAGAGTTTGAAAGGCTTGGAGTATTTTCTTATTCGGCAGAGGAAGATACTCCGGCAGCACTTTTTCCAAATCAGGTTTCGGAGGAGGAAAAAGAGGCTTGGCGGGATGAGATTATGGAATTGCAGCAGGAGATTGCATTTGAACAGGCACAAAGCCGAATCGGAGAACAGTTTACAGTCTTAATTGAAGGAAAGATTTCTGGAGAGGATGCCTATATCGGACGTTCCTATATGGATGCGCCAAATGTAGACGGTTATGTATTTGTAAATACAAAAGAAGAGCTTTTTTCCGGGGATTTTGTACAGGTGCGTATTACAGGTGCAGCAGAATATGATTTGATAGGAGAGATAGAAGAATGAATTTGCCTAATAAACTTACAGTGCTTCGGGTCATTATGATTCCCTTTTTTGTATTGTTTTTATTGTCCGGGATTGGCGGAGAAGCCGGAAAATGGATTGCGCTGGTATTGTTTGTAATTGCCAGTTTAACCGATCTTTTGGATGGAAAGATTGCCAGAAAATATAATCTGGTTACTAATTTTGGAAAATTTATGGATCCGCTGGCAGATAAACTTTTGGTTTGTTCTGCTTTGATCTGTTTTGTGGAACTCGGAAAGCTTCCTGCTTGGATGGTAATTGTGATTATTAGCCGGGAATTTATTATCAGCGGATTTCGTCTGATTGCAGCAGATAATGGAGTAGTGATTGCAGCAAGCTATTGGGGAAAGTTTAAAACTACTTTTCAGATGGTAATGATTGTGTTGTTAATTGCGGATTTACCGGGGAAATGGATGAGATATTTGACACAGGGGATTATTTGGATTGCACTTGGTTTGACAGTAATTTCTTTGGTGGATTATTTAGTAAAGAATTGGAAAGTGATGCAGGAAGGGGGACGCTGAAATCGAAAGGAAGGTCTATTCCGGGCTCGCTTGCGCTTAGCATTTCCTATTTCCACATAGCGGACACATAAAACGCTAAAACACAGCAATACAATGTCTAAGTGCCGACGGGAAATGATGACCCTGCATAGACCTTCCTTTCGATTTCAGCTGTGACTACCAGCCGTAAAGGCGTATTGTTGCAGGAGGTACGTAGCTAAAATTTGAAGGAAAGTTTGTGCAGAATTATTATTTTTTAGTCTGGAGTATACAACTAGAAGCCGAATAGAAATTGATGTAAAGTTATCATTTTCTGTTAAGACTTTATATTACAGCAAGCTTTTTATTTTTTCGGTTTGGAGTATACAGCCGAAAGCCCAAGGGAGTGCTATGCAGGGTCATCATTTCTCGTCGGCACTTAGACATTGTATTGCTGTGTTTTAGCGTTTTATGTGTCCGCTATGTGGAAATAGGAAATGCTAAGTGCAAGCGGGCTCGGAATAGCACTCCCGTGGGCTTTCGGCGTCCTCCTCATCAAAAAAATATCATTCTTCTAAAATGCAGAGGCGCAGCAGATTTAATGCCCGTACTACAGCATAATCTCGTATCTTCTGCCGATTTCCTTTGAATTGGTAGTGTTCTACTTTTGCTTTTCCCTGAAAATAGCAGGCAATATAAACCGTTCCGACTGGGATTTCTTCTGTTCCGCCGTCTGGTCCTGCCAGTCCTGTTATAGAAACGCAGCAGTCAGCATTGGCAGCTTTTGCACCGCCTTCTGCCATTTCATAGGCTACCTGATCGCTTACAGCACTATACTGTTTTAAAGTTCCTTTGTTTACGCCAAGTATAGTGTGTTTGGCTTTGTTAGAATAGGTGATATATCCCTGCCGAATGACTTTAGAAGCTCCGGCAGCGTTGATAAGCCGTCCTGCCAAAAGTCCTCCAGTACAGGATTCTGCTGTGGTAACGGTAAGATCCCTTTTGCGCAGCAGTTTTACTACCGCTTCTTCTAGGGTGATATCTTCTTTGGTAGTATAAATAGTATCTCCAAATCGTTTTTTTAGTTCCGAAACAACAGGTTTCAGCAGTTTTTTAGCGGCTTTTTTATTTTTTGCTCTTGCTGTTACCCGAATGTGTACTTCTCCTGTTTTTGCATAAGTAGCTAAAGTCGGGTTGGTCTGTTTTTCAATTAAATCTGAAATTTGATCGGCTGCCTGACTTTCTCCGATGCCGGATAATTTTACCATTTTAGAATAAATGACTTCCGGCTGCTGTTTTTGAAGGTAAGGCATGACCTGTTTGGTAAAAAGAGGGATTAATTCATTAGGAGGTCCGGGAAGCAGAATCATGGATTTTCCTTTTTTTTCTAATATTAATCCGGGAGCTGTTCCATTTTCATTGTCTAATACGAAAGCACCCTTTGGAACTTGAGCCTGTTTCCAATTATTTTCGGGAATTGTTTTCCATTGACTGTTTCGAAAATACTCTTCAATTCGTTTTTTGGTGTGATTATCTTCCTGTAAAGGCATCTGCATAACTTTGGCTGCCGTTTCTTTTGTAAGATCATCGGGGGTTGGTCCAAGTCCTCCACAGGCAATAACAAAATCAGAACGGGAAAGTGCTAACTGAAATGTCTGTATCATTCGTTCTTCATTATCTCCGACTACGGTTTGGTAATAACAAGAAAGTCCTAGTTCGGCACATTTTTCTGCTAAGAAAGCACCGTTTGTATTTACAATATTTCCTAAAAGTATCTCTGTTCCAATAAAAACTAATTCTACTGTCACAGTATCACAACTCCTTTCTATATAATTTATCCTCTCTATAATATTCGGTGAAAATACCTTTTCTCTATAAGGTAAAAATTCACAAAAAATATAAAAAATCTGAGAGTTTTATGATTCTTATTTTATTTATTTAAGTCTATTTTTTGATTTTTATATTAATAGTATATCATGAAAACTAAAACCTTAAATATAATTTTTTCAGAGGGACGCTGGAATCGAAGGGAAGGTTTATTCTTTAGGATTTTGGGTATAGGATGCTGTCAGAAAGGATTGGCTTTCACCGGACGCCAGAGGCGGTTTGCTCCTGTCCTTTGCGTGCTCCGCTCCAAACGGTAAGAAAGTCTATGGCTTCTGATTTCGGTTCATCTAATCAGACGAACCGGGGCGCAATTCGCCCTCATGACAACCAAAACGAAACAGGTGTAAGGAAGGATTCTATCAGCCATAAAATATCCTCTTTCTTATTATCCGGGCTAAACACGCCCCTTTTTTTGCATACCCTGCATAGAAGCAGGATATGCAAAAAATTCTAGGTGTTTCCACAGAAGCCCAAGACTTTCTAACCGTTCTCCGAAGTCGCAGGCAAAGGACAGGA
>CAJUGZ010000056.1 GCA_910585855.1 uncultured Lachnospiraceae bacterium
AGAAGTCAAGAACTTCTAACTTTTTTCCAAAGTCACTGCAGTCTGCCTAGGGTTTCGCACCTGACTGTTTCTTGATTCCGAAAGAAATAAAAAAGCTTGAAAATGTTTAGATAGAAAATAGGATTTAAGAAGGATAGATAATTGGTTTTGTGGTTCTTTTTTGACAAAAGTTGCTCTTAAAATGTTGCATTTTTTTTAATGGTGATTTTGGGGAGAAATGTTATGGCTTTTTTGAAAAAGCGCAGAAAATCTGGGTTTTATAGGTATAAAAAAAGAAAAAAATGCAACACTTGTTAATAAAATGTTGCATTTTTTTCTTACACTTTTTATATCGGTGCTTTCCTAAAATACTTTATAGTCTTCCAAATTTTTTTTTAAAATTTCTTTTTTCGAGTTTTTTGGATTTCTTGCTTTTGCTGAGTATTTTCTCGTAGCGGACACATAAGATGTTAAAATATAGTGTCTAAGTACTGACGGTAAATGATGACCCTGCATAGACCTTTTTTCGCTTCCTTTTAAATATAAGTGACGTTTGTATATATTATTTGAAAATGTAAGTTACAGAAAGGTATTCAAAATCATATGATAGCAGATATTTCACTATTTTAATTTTTTTGTCTGGAGTACACAGCCGGAAGCCGAATGATGTTCTATGCAGGGTTATCATTTCCCGTCGGCACTTAGACGCTGTATTTTAGCGTCTTATGTGTCCGCTACGAGGAAATGCTAAGCGAAAGCGAACCCGGAATAGAACATCATTCGGCTTTCGGCGTTCTCCTGTTATAAAGAAATTTTTAAATAAACTTCATCCCGTTCTTCTTGTTCAATACTTAAATAACGTTTTGTAATATTGTAAGAAGAATGGTTGTAGAGATCCATTAAAAGGGCAGGGGGAGTTCCTTGTTTCCATGCATGGTAGCCAAAAGTTTTTCTTAGAGAATGACAGCTAATATGTTCATTTAATCCAGTAGCTTTGGCAGCGGTACAGACAATTCGATAGGCTTGTGAACGGCTGATATGCTCTTTTTTTCCTTTTTGGCTTAGAAATAAGTATTGCTCTTTTGTATAGCAGTTTCCCTGAAATGAAAAGGCAAGATAGTTTTTTAGAGTGGTGCAGACAGAACGGTTTAGTGCGATCGAGCGGGGCTTTCCGGTTTTTTGTTCGATGATGTTTAGGTGTTTTTTGATCGTTTTCGTTCGTTCATCATAGGTATCTTTCCATTTTAATGTTAAAAGATCGGAGATACGGAGTGCGGTATTAAGACCTAGTATAATTAATGTATAGTTTCTAGGGTTAGGTTTTTGCAGAGAATAGTAGTTTTTAAATTGGTTTAAAGCATCTTTGCTTTTAATGGGTTGAGTAGTACTCATGATTTTTTCCTCCAGTTTCCTTGGTTTCGGCTAAGCCGTTCTTTTATTATAACGCAACATTTTATTAACAAGTGTTGCGTTTCTAGATTTATTTGGTGATAGATAGAATGGTTTCCTTTTTGGGCGAAAAAGGAAGACAGATGTTTGGGAAAACAGGGAGGTTTTCTATGTTAAGACTGACATTGAGTACGGAAGAATATTTAATGATAGGTGATAATATTAAGATTGTATTTTTAGGGGGAAGCAAAAGCCATCTTCGGATTATGATTGATGCACCAAAGGAAATTGGTGTGGTAAGAAGTAAAGTGATTAAGAATCATACGGTTGATTCGGAAATGAGAGATGCACTTCCGACCTATTATGCAGAACCGGAACTGGCAGAGCGGTTTCGAAAGAAAAAGAACAGTCTGACATAGTTATTATCACCAAGAACGATTCGTTAATAACCGAAAGCAGTCCGCAGAAACGGGCCCGAAAGCGGGATGTGGATCGGATTATTAAACCGGAAGGGAAGCCAAGGACAGAGAGTTTTGTTTTGGCAGAAATTCGGGATAGAACAATTATATTGGAAAACGGTAAAATTTTTTATCGGGGCGGCAAATGGAGTTGACCGCTTGACAGGCAAACGGCAGAGGGAAAAACCATAATCCCTGAAAAGAGCCGCATTACAAGGAGGTAAATGGTATGGTAGTACAACACAATTTAATGGCAATGAATTCAAATCGTATGTTAGGTATGACGTCAAAGGCACAGGCAAAATCGACCGAGAAATTATCGTCTGGTTATAAGATTAACCGTGCAGCCGATGATGCAGCCGGATTGGCAATTTCTGAAAAGATGAGAAAGCAGATTCGTGGACTGACACAGGCTTCTGCTAATGCACAGGATGGAATTAGTGCAGTACAGACAGCAGAAGGTGCTTTAACAGAAGTGCATGATATGCTGCAAAGAATGAATGAGCTTTCAGTAAAGGCTGGAAACGGTACAATGTCAGAGTCGGATCGGCAGTCGATACAGGATGAGATCGATCAGCTGATTACAGAAATTGATCGTGTATCCGAAACAACGAAGTTTAATGAAACTTATTTATTAAAAGGTTCGGGAAAGAGTAAGAGTGCTGGAGAAGTAAGCGGGCATATTGGAAATACCGCAAGCAGTGCAGATAAACTTGTGGATGGAATCGTTACAGGCGCAAAAGGGAATATTTTTAAAGGTACTTTGAGCTCGGATGATACAATTAAACTGGATGCTGGAACAGAAGATACAGCAACAATTACGTATTTGGATGAAGAAGGGAATAGAAGAACAAAAGATATTACCTTTAAAGCAGGTTCTGATACTGAAAAAACAGCGAAGAATATTGCAGATGCTATTAATGAAGATGAAACTCTTAAGAAAATTTTCAAAGCAACTAGCAATGCATCAGGAGAATTAAGTGTAGAGTCAAAACTGGATGGAACAGAAACAGATAGTACAAAAAATATTGTGACTCAGATTGAATTTGCATCTGCATTAAATAGTGCAGCAACAAGATTAAATAAGTTTGATGGAAATGAAACTACTATTTCTGCTGTAGGAGAATCCTATGGTATTCAGATTGGAAAATTAGCTGATGTAACTGGAACTGCTGCAGGTACTGCAAGTGTACAGTTTACATCGGATGATTCTTTGAAAGATGGTAATTCTATTACTGTTAATGGAAAAACATATACCTTTGATACAGGTAAAAATGCTAGTTCGGATGCAAATACTTTTAAAACATTGGATGATTTAAAGAAACTTCTTGGAAATGACTATGAGGTGGATGTACAGGTTGTAGGTACTAAAGTAACTACTAGTTATGCTTCTTCAAAGGTAACAGATATAAGTGAAGAGGAATATGTGGATACTCTTAGCAGTACTGCAGGAACAGTAAACTTTGCTTCTATATCAGCTAGTCATTTTGCAGATGGTTTGAAAGTAGCGCAAGCGGACACATCAAATGGGGTAGATATAGATTATAAAGATTTGAAATTGGTGATAAATATCAGGGAAGTAAGTAAGATCGATCAAGAACCGGATAATATGAACTTCAGTCTTCAGGTAGGTGCAGATACTACGGAGGAAAATAAGATTTCTGTAGATATTCAGTCTATGAGTGCCAAGAGTCTTGGAATTGATAAGGTAAGTGTAACAGGAAAAGATTCTACTAATGCAGATAAGGCAGTGAATACGATTGCAGATGCGATTGCACAGGTTTCAAAACAGCGGTCGGCTTTGGGAGCGATTCAGAATCGACTGGAACACACCATTAATAACTTGGATAATGTAGTAGAGAATACCACAAGTGCAGAATCTGCAATTCGTGATACTGATATGGCAACCGAGATGGTGAAATATTCCAATAATAATATTCTTACACAGGCAGGTCAGGCAATGTTGGCACAGGCTAATCAATCCAATCAGGGTGTACTTTCTCTTCTTGGTTAGTAAAATAACTGTAATGGGATATATGATTGATGGTTCGTGGGGACAGAAATGTCCTCACGATTTTTTTAGTCATAAAATAAGAAAGAGGAGAAAAGTTATGATGATATTAAAAAAGGATGAAACTAATCGAGTATTAGGAAAAAAGTCGCAGACTTGCCGGATTTGTGGAGAAAAGGGGAATTTTGATACCTATTTAGTGCAGGAAATGATGCAGGGAACAAGGGAAGAATTTGAATATTTTGTTTGTGACCGATGCCAGTGTCTGCAGATTGCAGAAATACCAGAAAATTTAGGGGATTATTATGGAGAAAATTACTATTCTTTTCAGGTAGCGGAGAATCCAGATCTAAAGTTTGAAAAGCCTGTTTTCAAGCAAACCAAAGTGTTAGATGTTGGATGTGGAGGAGGAGCATGGCTGCTGCAGAAGGCAATGGAGGGTTGGGGAAATCTGTATGGCTGTGATCCTTTTTTAGAGAAAGACCGTCATTTTGGACAGAGGGTTACGATTCGGAATTGTTCGATTCATGAAATGGAAGGAGATGCTACCTTTGATATTATTCATATGAGTGATTCTTTTGAACACATGACCGATCCGTTAGAAGTACTGAAAAGTGTTCGTCGTCTGTTGAAATCGGATGGATATTTATATATGTCTATTCCAACCTATCCCAATATTGCTTTTGAACAGTTTGGTACACATTGGTATCAACTGGATGCTCCCAGACATATTTTTTTACATTCAAAAAAAAGTTTGGAGTGGCTTGCAAAAGCTAGCGGTATGATGGTTTCCAATATTCACTATAATTCTAATACAAGTCAGTTTATCCGTTCTTATTTTTATCAGCATGGAGTTTCATTTTTTGAACAAGAAAAATTGGTAAGCCAGTACTTCAGAGAGAAGGAGTATAAAAGGTTAGAGAAAGAGGCGAATATTTGGAATGAAAAGGAATATGGCGATCATATGGAAGTTTACTGGCAGAAAAATAATGCTGTTTCAATAGAAACTGGAACGAATGTAATTTTTCAAAAATTTTCTGGAACAGAAAATAAACGTTTATTTCCTTATCCGCCGCTTTATCGAGAACCTAATACGGATTATATTTGTTTTACGGATAATGCAAACGTATATTCTTCTGATTGGAAAATAGAAATGGTCGATTCTTTAGAGGAGGCTGATTTTGAGTCGTATTTGGAACAATATGAAAATCGCTGGGAATTAGAACCGGAACAGATACAAATGGGACCTTTATTTGCTTCTCATATAGGAGAAAATTTCCTTACCGTGCCTGCATTAGATACCCTGCCTCTTGTAAAAAAATTGGATTTAGAGAAATTTGCATCAACAGCCGATTCAGAAGGAAACTATATCTATCGAAAAAATCCGGTTTATCAAAAAGGAAAATATAATGGAAGACCACTGCTTCTTACGATTGGAGTACCTGTTAGTAATCAAATCAGTACCATAGATCGGTGTTTATCTCATATTAAACCATTATTGGATCAATTAGATTCCGAACTGATTGCGATCGATACAGGAAGTACGGATGGCACGATAGAGGTTTGTAAAAGCTATGGAGCAAGAGTGATTTCTCATCCATGGTGTGATAATATGTCTGCTGTAAGAAATGAGGGAATTTATCATGCAAAGGGGCAGTGGTATCTGTCGATTGATGATGATGAGTGGTTTGAAGATGTAGATGATATTCTGAAATTTTTTAAGCAGGGGATTTATCGAAAGTTTAATATGGCAAATTATATTCAAAGAAATTATACAAATTCAAAGGGAACTCTATTTGAAGATTTTCATACTTTAAGAATGGCGGAGATTACACCGGAACTTCATTTTGAGGGACGGATTCATGATGCACTGGTAAGAAAAGGAGGATTTAAAATTTGTATGCTGAATTCTTATGCTCATCATTATGGGTTTGTAGCAGATCAGCCAAAAAAGAGAAAAGAAAAGTTTATGCGAAATACATCTATTTTATTATATGATATTTATGAATATCCAGAGAATTATCGCTATTTGTTTCAACTGGCAAATGAATATAGTGTGATTGGCTTAAAAAAGATATCAGTGGAGTTATTTGCACAGGTCATTGCGTTAGCAAGAGTAGTGGGGAATGGTCGCCGAGAACATGGGAGTTTGGTAAAACTGTTTCATGGTTTATATGATATGGGAGATCCAAGGCTTTTTTCATGGATAGAATATTTAAAGGATTTATTTCCTTTATCTACGGCAGAGCAGGCAGGACTGATGTTTTTACAGGAGGCACTTGCGTTTCAAATGAGAAAGCCGGCAGGAGAAGTATTAAAGTATTATCATTCATATAAAAAACTGCAAAAACAGTATAAGGAAGATTCTGATCTTAGTCAATTTCAAACATTTGCAGGACTATCATTAGTGGAACATGACTATTGGATTATGGATGCAAAAGCGGTTGCTTTTTGTTGTTATTTAAGAGTAGGAGAGGAAGAAAAAGCATTGGAATTGCTGGATCAGATTTCATTGGAAGTAATAGAGAATCGACGGATTGCCGTACTATCGGCTGGATTGTCTGGAGAAGAGCGGACTTATCAAATCCTCTGTGAGAAATTAACAGCGATACGGTGGGAGGAATGGAGTGAGGAAATCTTAGATGCTTTTGTTGTAAGTTTTTCAACATTTGGAATTTATCAGCAGCAGGCAGAACGGTTTCCAGATTTATTAGTTCGAATCAGTGTTCCTTCTATTCTTTCATGGATACAACAATCAGAAATAAGAAGGAAAGGAAAGATTGGTATGTATCTGTTTAAATATGCAATGGAATGTGAAATAGGAAATGAGAATCCCATACAGGAACTCTGTCTTTGTGCATGGATTTTAAAAGAAGAATACATAAAAAGGCGAAACGATCCAAACAGCAAAGAGATCTTATATCGGTATGTAACTGTATTTGGCGTATTTGCGGAACGGTATTATAATCTGGATTGTTTAATTGATGCAGACAGTCATGTAGTACCACCAGATATCTGTGCTATTTATCGAATGGCAGTGGTGCTGGCAGACGGAACGGCAACCAGTGAAAACATAGCCGTATTAAAACAGGCACTGGAGATTTTTCCTTCTTTCCATGAAGAAATTCGAATTATTTTAATGGGATTAAGCCGTACAGAAATAAGCAGAAATAATTAAAATCATTGGATAAAAAATATGGATGCATAAGGTACGAATATTATAAATTTTTGGAATTATACAATTTCAAGGTTAGCAGAACTAGCTGGAATTGGAAGAAAGGTCTATGAAGGGTCATCATTTCCCGTCGGCACTTAGGCACGGTATTGCTGTGTTTTCGTGCCTTATGTGTCCGCTATGAAAATAGGAAATGCTAAGCGCAAGCGGGCCCGGAATAGACCTTTCTTCCAATTCCAGCGTCCCCCTCTAGTAAAAAAATAATATTAAAAAACATTTCTTATCTTGAAAGGAACTGATTTTTTTTCGGATCATAGTGATAACCATAATCTAATAGATTTTCGATTAACTCTTCTTTTTCTGCTGCATAATTTGCACAAAAAGCATCAAAAGATTCATAATTATCACGAAGCTGTGTATTGATAAAACTTACAAGAATAACCGGATCTTTTGGAAGATTGGTATGTGGCATAGTGTTTCACCCTTTCTGAATTATAATTGCAAATAGTCTGCTCAGTAAAAATGGCAGCGGATTATTTGGTAAAAGCTGATTGTGTGATTTTATCATAAAATGAACAGAAATACAAGCAGAGAAATTGTTTTTTGCTGTTGTTGCTGATAGGTTTTGCATATACTGATAATAAGAATAACAGACAGGGACTACAAAATATGAAAGGAAAAATTGGATTTGAGTATATCCTGCTTATGATAACTGTATTGATCTTTGCTGTTTGCTGTATCAAAGGGGGCAATCTTAAAATTTTAGAAGTACTGAACTATAGTACAGATGATGAAATTTTGCAGGAAAAGAAGCAGATTGCACTTACTTTTGATGATGGACCACATAAGGTCTATACAGAATTTTTATTAGATGGACTAAAAGAACGTGGAGTACATGCTACTTTTTTTCTTATTGGAGAAAGTTTAGAGGGAAAGGAAGAGATTGTAAAACGAATGTCAGAAGAGGGACATATTATAGGAAATCATACGTATACCCATGTGCAGTTAAATCTATTAAGTATGGATGCGGCTTGTGTGGAGATTTGGAAAACCAATACTGCGATTTTTGATATAACAGGAAAAATCCCTATATTTATCCGACCTCCTTATGGACTTTGGGATGAAGAATCCGCCTGTGCGGTTGAAATGCAGACGGTACTTTGGAATATTGATCCAGAAGATTGGAAATATAAAGATAAAGACCGTATTGTACAATTAGTCGTAAAAAATGCAAAAGACGGAGGAATTATTTTGCTTCATGATATCTATAAAACTTCTGTAGAAGCAGCACTTGAAATTATAGATCAACTTACAGAAGAAGGATATGAATTTGTCACAGTAGATGAATTACTGATAGATTAAATAGACTAATAAAAAATTTTTCGGCTGGTTTCTTTTTAATTTAGCTTTAGAAACCAACCGAATCAAAACATTATACAATCGAATCAGCAATCGTATACAACAATTTTTCAGAATCCTCCCATCCAAGGCATGGATCTGTAATTGATTTGCCATATACATGTTCCGATACTTTTTGTGACCCTTCTTCAATATAACTTTCAATCATAAATCCTTTTACTAATTTTGAGAGTTCTAAGCTGTGGCGGCGGCTGTGCAGAACTTCTTTTACAATTCGGATTTGCTCTTTATACTGTTTAGCAGAGTTGGAATGATTCGCATCAACAATAACAGCCGGATTTTCATATTCTTTTTGATGATACATTTCATTTAAACGCATTAAATCCTCATAGTGATAATTTGGCTGGCACTGTCCGTGTTTATTGACCGATCCCCGCAGAATAGTATGGGTAAGCGGGTTGCCATCCGTATGAACTGCCCATCCCCGATAGATAAAAGAATGTCCGCTCTGTGCAGCAGTAACTGAATTCATCATAACCGAAAAATCTCCGCTGGTAGGATTTTTCATACCAACTGGTACATCTACACCACTGACTGTAAGGCGGTGCTGCTGATTCTCTACCGATCGAGCCCCGATTGCAATATAAGACAGAGTATCCATAACATAGTGATAGTTTTCTGGATAAAGCATCTCATCGGCAGCCGTCAGTCCGGTTTCCTGAATTGCACGAAGATGCATTTTACGAATTGCAACAATCCCTGCCAGTAAATCTGGCTTTTTTTCCGGATCTGGCTGATGGAGCATCCCTTTATAACCCTCCCCTGTGGTACGTGGTTTATTGGTATAGATCCGTGGAATAATGACAACCTTATCTTTTATTTTTTCTTGTACTTTGACTAATCTAGAAATATAGTCACAAACCGGATCTTCATGATCCGCCGAACAAGGACCGATAATCACAATAACTTTATCAGACTTTCCGGTTATTACTGCCTGAATTTCCTGATCTCGTTCTTTTTTTACTTTTATCATTTCCGGAGAAAGAGGATACTGTTCCCGGATTTCCTGCGGAGCAGGAAGTTTTTCCTGAAATAAAAAGCTCATCTCATCCACCATAGTTTTTCCTGTATAGTTACAAGTCAAACATTACCTTTCTTTAAAATATTTTAATAAAAATTTTCCATAATAAGAATTTATTTTTTCTCGAAGGGGACGCCAAAATAAAAAGAAAGGTCTGCTTCGGGTTCGCTTTCGATTTCAGCGTCCTCCCCACATCTAAAAAAGAAAACATTTTTAATCTAACAATTCCAAATTATAATACAGAGAAAAGAAAACCGCAAGTGAAAAAGAATTCTTTTCCAAACAAACCCTTTTCATTCCAAACAGAGCATGTTATAATCAAAAAAATAAAAGAACGACAGGAAAAAAAGAGAGAATTATTTGGAGAATAAAAAATGGAAAAAAAGAAATAAAATAGAAGAAAGAAGGGATAAAAAATGATAAATCGTGTGATATGGATTATACTTGACAGCGTGGGAATGGGAGAACTTCCAGATGCGGCACGTTTTGGAGATAAGGGCGCAAATACGCTTGGCAATATTGCTACAAAAAGAGGGCATCTGTCTGTCCCGAATATGCGTGCATTGGGATTAGGAAATATTGAAGGGATGAAAAATATTCCTCCAGTGGATATGCCAAAAGGCTGCTATGCCCGATTGGCAGAAATTTCAGAGGGAAAAGATACAACCATCGGACATTGGGAAATGATAGGGATTCATTCCAAACAGCCATTTCCAACTTATCCGAACGGTTTTCCAAAAGAATTAATTGATCGTTTTCTCTCTTTGACTCATGTGCCGGGAATATTGGGAAACTGTGCAGCATCAGGAACAGAGATTATCAAACAGTATGGAGCAGAACATGTCCGTACAAAAAAGCCGATTGTTTATACTTCTGCCGACAGCGTATTTCAAATTGCCTGCCATGAAGCGATTTATCCGCCTGAAAAGCTCTATCAGCTTTGTAAAGCGGCAAGAGGGATGTTAAATGGGAAAGATGCTGTGGCAAGAGTGATTGCCAGACCATTTATTGGTGAGGAAGGGGCTTATATAAGAACTGAAAACCGCCGGGATTTTTCTTTAAAACCTCCAAAGGATAACTTGCTGATTCGGATGCAGGAAGCAGGGCTGGATGTAATTGCAGTAGGAAAAATAGAGGATATTTTTGATAAAGAAGGTATTACAGAGGCAGTCCATACAAAAGACAATATGGATGGAGTACAAAAGACGTTAGAATATATGGCAAAGAAAAACAGAGGGGTTATTTTTACAAATTTGGTCGAATTTGATATGAAATGGGGGCATAGAAATGATATAGAAGGCTATGCCAACGGATTGGAAGAATTTGATCGGGTTTTGCCAAAGATTCTAGAAGCGATGAAAGAGGATGATATTTTGATGATCAATGCTGATCATGGCTGTGATCCGACGACACCGGGAACGGATCATACCAGAGAATATATTCCTCTTTTGGTTTACGGAAAGGCATTAAAGGAAAATATAGATTTAAAAACAGGAAAAACCTTTGCTAATATCGGACAGACGATAGCCGAAATTTTTAAACTCACGCCGCTTTCGGTAGGAGAAAGTTTTCTTAGTAAGGTGATAAGATAGATTGAGAGGAAAGAGATATGAGGATGTATGATATCATTTTAAAAAAAAGAAACGGAGGGACGCTGACAAAAGAAGAAATTGACTATATGATTCAAAATTATACTAATGAAGTCATTCCCGATTATCAAATGTCAGCCTTTTTAATGTCGGTTTATTTTAAGGGAATGAATGAAGAGGAAACGCTGTATTTGACAAAGGCAATGGCAGAGAGCGGAGAAATGTTGGATCTTTCTGCGATTGAAGGGAAAAAAGCAGATAAGCACAGTACCGGAGGAGTAGGAGATAAGACCTCTCTTGTATTAGGACCAATGGTGGCAGCGCTTGGTGTGCCGGTTGCAAAGATGTCGGGAAGAGGATTAGGACATACCGGAGGTACGATTGATAAATTGGAAAGTTTTCCGGGATTTTCAACCAATTTAACGCCGGAACAATTTATTGCCAATGTAAATACAATTAAAATAGCGATTATCGGACAGACTGCAAATCTTGCTCCAGCAGATAAAAAACTATATGCTCTGCGGGACGTTACGGCAACCGTGGATCATATCTCTTTGATTGCTTCTAGTATTATGAGCAAAAAACTGGCTGCAGGTTCGGATGCGATTGTATTGGATGTAAAAACCGGCAGCGGTGCATTTATGAAAAAAGAAGCAGATGCCGTTGCACTGGCAAGGGAGATGGTGCAGATTGGAACAAATGCCGGACGTGAAACAATAGCTATTATTTCCGATATGAATCAGCCGCTTGGTTATGCTGTCGGCAATGTGCTGGAAGTAAAAGAAGCGATTGCTACATTAAAGGGAGAAGGTCCGGCAGATTTATTGGAACTTTGTCTGATTTTGGGTTCTTATATGATGGTAGGAGCAGGATATGCAAAAAGTGCGGAAGAGGCAAGAAAATGCCTTCACCAGACTATTATAGACGGACAGGCACTAAAAAAACTGGAGGAATTTGTAACAGCACAGGGGGGAGATGCAAGGGCAATAGAAGATCCTTCTTTATTTCCAAAAGCTTCTATTGTAATGGAGATTTTGGCAGAAGAGGATGGATTTGTAGAAAAAATCGAAACAGATGAGATTGGAATGGTTTCTTTGATTTTAGGAGGAGGCAGAGAAACAAAGGAAAGCCAGATTGATTTGTCAGTTGGTGTTGTACTGCATAAAAAAATCGGAGATGCAGTAAAGAAAGGGGAGTCAATCGCAACGATGTATGGAAATGATTTAAAGAAGATGGAAGAGGCAAAAACTCGTTTTCTGTCGGCATATACCTTTTCAAAAACACCGGCAGCAAAGGGAGCCTTTATTAAATGGATTATAACAAAAACTGGTACGGCAAAGTATTAAAGCGAAAACAGGTATGTTTTGCGGTTTCATACTGCGTTTTTTTTATAACGTGTGAGGAAAAACTCATACGTTATAGTTTTTTATGTGTATGGGTACTTATAGAGGTTCGGAGTAGACCTCCCTTCGGATTTTGGCGTCCTCTTCAGGAAAATACTTACCCATTGTTATGGAAAGTTTTATAAGGAAGTTAGATTTATGGATGAAGTTAAGATTCATTAGATGGAGAAAAAGGATGAAACAAATATTTCAAAAAAAAGACGTTTCACAAAAGAACGTTTGGTTAGAACGAGTGTTTCAAAACAGTTATAGCTGCTGCCTGATTTTAGGTTTTATCTGCAATTTGGCAGTAGAAACACTAAGCAGAAAATCACCGATTGCAGCAGGACAATATTTGGTTCAGAAACCATTTATATTTTTTTATAATAGCCTGATTATTGCATTTACATTGTCTGCTGCTTTGTTGGTAAAACGAAGGGCATTTGTTTTTTCTCTGATTTTTGCAGTATGGATTGGAATGGGGCTGGCAAACAGCATTTTATTGGTTTTTCGTACTACTCCTTTTACGGCAGTGGATTTGCGGTTGATAGAGTATGCATTTGCCCTGCTGGACAGATATTTTTCGGTATGGCAGCTTTTTTTATTGGGAGGGCTTCTTTTGGCTGCTGCTTTGGTACTGGCAGTATTGTTTTTAAAAATGCCAAAGCAGGAGAGTGTAGCATGGAAAAAGAGTTTTGCTTATGTAATTGTTTTGTTTTTTTTGATAAGATGGCTGACTTGGGTAGGGATACAAACAGGTCTTCTGGCAAAAAATTTTGGAAATATCAATCAGGCATTTCGAGATTATGGTTTTCCCTATGGTTTTAGCAGCAGTTTGATAAATACCGGAATTGATAAACCTAAAGAGTATTCGGTTGACAGTATGGAGGAATTATTAGAAGAAGTGACGGATCGACCCATTTATCACAATACAAACAGTTATCAGGAGGAAGTAGAGGAAACGGATTTGCCAAATGTAATCTATTTGCAGTTGGAGTCTTTTTTTGATCCGGGATATGTAAAGGGAATTACTTGTTCGAAAGATCCGCTTCCTACTTTTAAAGAATGGAAAGAAACCTATTCATCTGGATTTTTGCAGGTTCCTTCTGTTGGAGCGGGAACAGCCAATACAGAATTTGAAGTTTTAACCGGGATGAATTTGGATTTTTTTGGACCGGGAGAGTATCCTTATAAAACGATTTTGCAGGAAACTACCTGTGAAAGTCTTGCCTATAATATGAAAGAACTTGGTTATTGTGCACATGCCATACATAATAACGAAGGGACTTTCTATGAGAGGAATAAAGTTTTTTCCCAGTTGGGTTTTGATACCTTTGCTTCTATCGAATATATGCGTATTCGGGAAGTGACGCCGATTGGCTGGGCAAAGGATGAAGTGCTGATTGGGGAAATCAAAAAGGCATTAAAAAGTACAGAAAAAAAAGATGTAATCTATGCGATTTCTGTACAGGGGCATGGCAGTTATCCGACAGAAAAGCTGGAAAACCCAAAGATTCAAGTGACTGGTTTTGCGGAAGATACACAAAATCACGCATTTGAGTATTATGTAAATGAAATCTATGAAATGGATCAGTTTCTGCATGATTTAGCAATTATGCTGCAAAGTTATCCAGAAAAAGTAATGTTGATTTTGTACGGGGATCATTTGCCGGGGTTTGGTTTTGAGGATAAGGATTTAAAAAATGGTTCGATTTATCAGACAGAATATGTGATTTGGACGAATTATCCATTGGAAAAGCAGAATCGGGATCTGGAAGCCTATCAGCTTTCTGCTTATGTAATGAAACGATTGGGATGTCAAAACGGAATTTTGACAAAGTATCATCAGTTATTTGAAGGAAAAGAGGAATATTTGGAAGGTTTGAACCTGTTGGAATATGATATGCTGTATGGTGAGCAGGAAGTATATGATGGAAAAAATCCCTATCAGCCAACAAAACTTCAGATGGGAACAGAACCGGTTCAGATTTTTTCGGTAAATGATTCGGAAGAGGAAAACTGTGTTCTTGTACGGGGAAGAAATTTTACGGAATATAGTGTGGTGACTGTGAATGGAAAAGAGGTTTTGCAGGAATTTACAAATTCGTTTCAAATAAAGTTATATCAGACAATATTGAAAGACGGGGATTTATTGGAAGTGCATCAAATAGGAAAAGACAAGCAGATTCTTAGTACAGTAAAAAAGATAATACAAAAAGAATCCAAGTAATTAGGATAGATCGAACGTGAAAGGCATGGGAAGAAAAATGAAATGGATAGCTAGGAAATGGAAGCAGATATCCGCTTCAAAGCGGATTGTCTGTTTGATTTTTATTGGTGCGGCTGTGATTCTTGGTATCACTGCAGGGCTTCGGGTTTGGGATAAGAGCAGACAAAAGCCAAGAGTGTTGACTGCATTAAAAAAACTTGCACAGGAGGCTTACTCTCAAGAACACTCTTTTGCACCATTGCTTCAGATTTTAGAGGAGGGGGAGATAGAACAGGAGGGTTATGTCAATCTGACTTTTTCTCTAAAAAATGGATGGGGACCGGATTCGATTTGGTTAGGTCAAATGGATCTGGCAGGCTCTTTTATACAGTATCAATTAAAAACCCAGCAGAAAGAAAAGATTTTTTTAGCGGATACAAAATATCAGATTGCAGGAATCGGTGCGTTAGATATAGAAAGTTATCTGACAGAAGAAACATTGATTATGCGGATACCACAGATGCACAGCAGCTATCTGCGTATGAACGGAACAGATCTGAAAAATCGGTATGAACACTCTTTGCTCTATGATGTATTGGGAGAGAAGCTGACCATGCCTGAAACTGGTATTTTAGTATCCTCTACTCCTGTTTTTCCAAAGAAAAAGGATTTGGAGAAAATAGAAGTCATTCGGGCGTTTTTAGAGGAATACCATGGGAGGCTGGGTGAGCTTTGGCAGCAGATTCTTGTAAAAAAAGAAGGGGAAATTCAACAGGTTTCAATAGGCGGATGTTATGAAGACTGTAATATCTTTCATCTTACTCTGCCGATGGAATTGGTGCGGTGGTATCTAAATACATGCCTGTCAGATACACAAAAAGAACAAATTGCTCTGTTTGACTGGGAGAGTGAAACATGGGATGTATTGCTTTATATGGATGATGACAATCATATTCATCGTATGGAAACTCTATTAGAACCAAAAATAAAAGGAAATCCCTATTGGGTAAAAATAGTTTGTTTTTTAAAAGGAGAGGAACGGCTGCTAGATAAGATACAACTAGAACTGCAGATAAAAAATCAAACAGAAGAAAAAAATTTTCGGATTGATCTGGAAAATCAGTGGCAGCAGGGAGAGCGAAGAGTCTATTTGATAGTCAATCAGATCGAGCCAAAGAATATTGAGCGGATTCATGCGAATCTGGTTATGGATACCAGTACCGGAGAAAGCTGTATAGAATATAAAGTATGTCTGCCTTTGCTGGTTTCAGACGGAGAACATGTGATTCGGCGTTTGGATCAGTCAATAAAAGAACCAGATGGAGAAATGGTGGATTTATTTGAATTGGACTTGATGGGATTTTTAAAATTTAGTAAAGATTTTAATTTTACTTTATTCCAATAGCATAAAATCTGGCTTGGGCTACTACAATAATAATAAGGATGTAAGTATTGGACTGATGAGATGAAAAAGAAAAGTATTTTATTTACATTAACGGCAGTTTTATTGGCAGTTGCAATGCTGTTGTCTTACGAAAGTTCTGCTTTTGTGCGGGCAGAAGGGCTGGCGGATTCTCGAAGCAGTGAAGAATTAAGAGAAACGGCAGCGGCAATTATGGCAGATACAGCCCCGGATCTGGGGATTACGGCAAAGGCTGCCATTCTTATGGAAGCAGATACCGGAACGGTAATTTATGAAAAAAATGCAACAGAACGGTTAAGCCCTGCCAGTATTACCAAGGTTATGACATTAATTTTAATTTTTGATGCGATTGAGTCTGGACAGATTACACTGCAAGATGAGGTAACAACCAGTGCCTATGCAAAATCAATGGGAGGTTCACAGGTATTTTTAGAGGAAGGAGAGAAACAGACGGTAGAAACGCTGATTAAATGTATTGTGGTGGCAAGCGGAAATGATGCCAGTGTGGCAATGGCAGAGTATATCTGCGGCAGTGAAGCGGAGTTTGTAAATCGGATGAATGAACGGGCAGCAGGGCTTGGAATGACAGAAACACATTTTGAGGACTGCTGCGGGCTTACGGAATCGGCTACACATTTGACATCTGCAAAGGATGTGGCATTGATGTCTAGGGAGTTGATTACAAAGTATCCTCAGATTCATGACTATTCTAGTATCTGGATGGAGAATATTGTCCATGTAACAGAGAAGGGGAGTAGTGAGTTTGGATTGGCAAATACGAATAAGTTGTTAAAGCAGTATGAGTATTGTAATGGGTTAAAGACAGGAAGTACGAGTATTGCGAAGTATTGTCTTTCGGCTACGGCGACAAAGGATGGGATTTCTTTGATTGCGGTGGTAATGGCAGCACCGGATTATAAAGTGCGTTTTTCGGAGGCGAAAGCGATGCTTACATAAGGGGGTGTGATAATAGGTATAAATTAATTGGGGGGAGGACGCCGGATTCTGGAATGGTTGGCATCTTGCTGTTCCGCTTTCCAAAAAACAAGAAGTTCTAAGGCTTCTTAATATAGGTGGCATCCAACCGGACGAACCGGGTGTAAGGAAGGATGTTATCAACCGTCAGACAGTTTCTTTCTTATTATCCGGGCTAAACACGCCCCTTTTTTTTCACACCCTGCATGGAA
>CAJUGZ010000057.1 GCA_910585855.1 uncultured Lachnospiraceae bacterium
CCCTTTTTTTGCATACCCTGCATGGAAGCAGGATATGCAAAAAATCTTAGGTTTTTTAGCAGAAGTCAAGAACTTCTAACTTTTTTCCAAAGTCACTGCAGTCTGCCTGGGGTTTTCACATCTGGCTGTTTCTTGACTTCAGGAAAAATAAAAAAGAATGATAGTCAAATGCTTTTAATAGCTTGTTATTTTGATAAGAAGATACAGAACGGGTTTTTAGAGCCTGTTTAGTATCCTGATATATGCTGATTTTACAGCAAGTTTTTTGCCAAATAACAGTAATTTTCCCCATAATTACGAAATAAAAGTTTTTTAATTACAGTGAAAAAGATGTATATAAGAAGATACTAGACAGACTTTTAGATTTTCTTGCCGTTTGGAGTGAAGCAGACAGAGGATATAATTAAACGTATCTTGTTGTGGATTGGTTGGCGGCAGAAAATAAATCATGTAAAAGGAAACAGACAAATGATATACTATTTTTGTTTCGGTGTCATGAAACAGCCAGATTCTAGAACAGTAGACAGTCTGCAGTGACTTCGGAGAAAAGCTAGAAGTTCTTAGACTTCTGTTTCGAAACTAAGATTTTTTGCATACGTTGCTTCTATGCAGTGTGTGCAAAAAAAGGGGCGTGTTTAGCCCGTACATGTTCTGAAAAGGATGCATCTTGTGGTTGGTAAAATCTTTTCTTACATCACCAGCGTTTTGGTTGCGGTACGGGCGAATTGCGCCCCGGTCTGTCCGGTTGGATGTATCGATGGGCAGAAGTCTTAGAACTTCTTGCTTTTTGGAAACCGGAACAGCAGGCTGTCTATTGTTCTAGAATCTGGCGTCCTCTTTGGAAAAAATTTACTTTGCAATTTTAAAAGATGGATGGAAGTTGGAAGGAAGTGTTTTATACAATTTTTGTATTTTGTGTTATAATAAAAAAATCTTGATATAATACAGATACAGGATAGCGTTTTTATAATACAGGAAAGGATGGGATTTTTATGCGAGGCTTTTATTATGGTTTCGATCCAAGTTATATTTTGGTTTTAATTGGTGCTGTGATATGTATGATTGCATCTGCAAAGCTGAAATCGACCTATGCGAAGTACAGCCGTGTACGCAGTATGAGTGGAATTACCGGAGCAGAAGCGGCACAGCGGATTTTATATAGTCAGGGAATACGGGATGTATCGGTGGAGCATGTGGCAGGAGATTTGACCGATCACTATGATCCTCGCAGTCATGTACTTCGGCTTTCGGATACGACTTATGGGGATACTTCTGTAGCGGCGGTTGGGGTTGCAGCACATGAGTGCGGGCACGCCGTGCAGCATGCGACAGGGTATGCTTTGCTGAATATTCGAAATTCGATTGCGCCGATTGTTTCGATTGGATCGAGTCTTTCTTGGCCTTTGATTTTATTGGGGGTGGTTTTAAGCTGGAATCCGGTTTTAATTCGGATTGGGATTTGGCTGTTTGCTTTGGCAGTGATTTTTCAGTTGGTGACACTTCCTGTAGAATTGGATGCTTCTAGAAGGGCATTGCGGCTGCTTCAGGATAACGGGATTTTATATCAGGATGAAGTGCCTAGTGCAAGGCGGGTGCTTTCGGCAGCGGCTATGACTTATGTAGCGGGGCTTTTGTCGGTTATTTTACAGATGCTTCGTCTGCTGCTTTTGTTTGGAGGAAATCGGCGTGATGACTAAGACGGTTCAGGTCAGAGAAGTTGCTTTGGAGGCTTTATTGGAAATTTTTGAAAATGGGAAGCTGTGTCATTTGGTGATGGGACAGCTTTTGCGGAAATATCAGTATTTGGAAAAGCAGGAGAGGGCATTTCTTTCTCGTTTGGTGGAAGGAACAGTGGAGAGAGTCATTACATTGGATTATGTGATTAATCAGTATTCGAAAAAAATTTCTGTAGAGAAGATGAAGCCGGTTGTGCGGAATCTGCTTCGTATGGGAGTGTATCAGATTTTTTATATGGATCGTGTGCCGGATTCGGCGGCTTGTAATGAAACGGTAAAGTTGGCTGTTCAAAAGGGGTTTTCTGGTTTAAAGGGATTTATTAACGGGATTCTTCGAACGGTGGCACGGGAAAAGGAAAGGATTGTATTTCCGAAAAAGGAAGAAGATTTGCTGGAATATTATTCTGTTGTTTATTCTGTGCCAAAATGGATTGTAGAGCAGTGGATGGTGCAGTATGGAGAAGAAATAACAGAAAAGATGCTGTGTGATGGATTAGAAACGAAGGACGTTACGGTTCGGATTCGGGCGGGGAAGTCGGAACGAGGGCAGGTTTTAGAGAGGATGGTCAAGGAAGCGGCAGTAAAGGAGATTTCTTGGTATTCGGAGGCAGTGATTCTTTCCGGGTATGATACGTTAGAAGAATTGGAAAGTTTTCAGAATGGAGATTTTCAGGTGCAGGATATTAGTTCGATGATGGCAGCGGAGGCTTGTGGTGTAAAGGAAGGGGACTGTATTTTGGATGTCTGTGCTGCACCTGGTGGGAAAAGTATGCATCTTGCGGATAAGCTGCATGGAACAGGTCGTGTGGAGGCAAGAGATTTAACTGATTATAAGGTGGGGCTGATAGAGGAGAATAGGAAGCGGTGCAAGGTAGACAATCTTTTTGTAAAGAGATGGGATGCACTGGAATTTGATGATACAATGGAGGCAGCGGCGGATGTTGTGGTGGCAGATTTGCCCTGTTCCGGGCTGGGAGTGGTTGGAAGAAAAAATGATTTAAAGTATAAGAGTAATTTAAAGGGACAGGAGGAGCTGGCAGTGCTGCAAAGGAGGATTTTGGGGGTAGTGTCTTCTTATGTAAAGCCGGGCGGAGTTCTTTTATATAGTACTTGTACAACCAATCGGAAGGAAAATCAGGAGAATGTGGCGTGGTTTTTAAAAGAACATCCTTGTTTTTTTCTGGAAGATTTGACGAATTATCTGCCGAAGAAAATCGTGGAGGCAGCCGATCCGCTGCTGCATTTAGAGGAGCAGATTTCCTCTGGTATGGTTGGGCTTTTGCAGGGGGTATTTCCTTCGGATGGTTTTTTTCTTGCTCGATTGAGAAGAAAGGAAGAGTAAAACATAGGGATGAAAAAAGATATAAAATCATTGAGTCTGGCAGAATTGGAAGCAGATATGATTGAAATGGGAGAGAAAGCATTTCGGGCAAAACAGATTTATCAGTGGATGCATCAAAAGCTGGCAACGTCCTTTGATGAGATGACGAATCTTTCGAAAGAGATAAGAAATCGGTGTAAAGAGAGATATGATTTGACTGTATTAGAAATGGTGGAAAGAAAAGTTTCTGCGATAGATGGAACACAAAAATACCTTTTCCGATTAGAGGATGGAAATGTGATTGAAAGTGTTTTGATGAAATATCAGCATGGAAATTCGGTTTGTATTTCTTCACAGGCAGGCTGCCGTATGGGCTGTCGGTTTTGTGCTTCTACTTTGGATGGACTGGAACGCTGTCTGACGCCTTCCGAGATGTTAGAACAGATTTACCGCATTTCTCAGATAAGCAAAGAGCGGGTTTCGCATGTTGTGATTATGGGGACGGGAGAACCGCTCGATAATTATGATTCTGTCTTACGATTTCTTTTGCTGATTTCGGATCCATATGGACTGCATATTAGTCAAAGAAATATCACATTGTCCACTTGCGGACTTGTTCCAAAGATACGAAAGTTAGCAGAGGAGCAGCTTCAGATTACTTTGGCACTTTCCCTTCATGCACCCAATGATGAGATTCGCAGAAAATTGATGCCGATTGCCAATCGTTATTCGATAGAGGAAACCTTGGCGGTATGCAGAGAATATTTTGAAAAGACCAAAAGGAGAATTTCTTTTGAATATAGTTTGATACAGGGGTTAAATGATCAGGAGGAACATGCACATTGTCTTGCAAAAAAAATTGTCCATATGAATTGTCATGTAAATTTGATTCCGGTAAATCCGATTCAGGAGCGGGAGTATCGGCAGACTGAAAGAGCAGAAATTGACAGATTTAAAAAGGTACTTGAAAAAAATGGAATAAATGTTACTATAAGAAGGGAAATGGGAAGAGATATACAAGGAGCCTGCGGGCAGCTTCGAAAAGGGTATCAAAGCAGACAAAAAGGAAGGAAAGAGAGCAGCGAAATCTAGAACAGGCAGGAACTTGTTGAGGAATTGTTTCAGATAATAACTGTATTGCAAGAGAAACGAACAAATAAAGCAAGAAAATTTGTAAAAGAACGGATAGAAAATGATGGTGAAAAAGATGATAAAAACAATTCGAGTCATGCTACTTCCAAATAATAAACAGGAAACCAAATTATTCCAATATGCTAGAACAGCAAGGTTCGCTTATAACTGGGCATTAGCAAAAGAACAAGAGAATTATAAAAATGGTGGAAAGTTTATTTCTGATGGAGATTTGAGGAAAGAATTTACGCAATTAAAGAAAACAGAAAAATATGCATGGTTGAATGATATATCAAATAATGTAACGAAACAGGCAATTAAGGATGCTTGTCATGCATATAAAAGATTTTTTAATGGGATTGCGGGATTTCCAAAGTTCAAAAGCAGAAAACATTCGTCGCCATCATTTTATCAGGATAATATTAAAATTCAGTTTACAGATACTCATGTAAAAGTGGAGGGATTTGTTGTTTCAAAGAAGAAAAATAAACAGAAACGAAACTATATTCGCCTTGCAGAACAAGGGCGTATTCCTACAGGCTGTAAATATAATAACCCTCGTATTAAACATGATGGGATAAACTGGTGGATTACAGTTGGAGTGGAATATGAAGATTCTGTTTCTTGCCCATCGAAGGAAGGGATTGGAATTGATCTTGGAATAAAAAATTTCGTAGTGTGTTCTGACAGAAAGAAATACAAGAATATCAATCAAACATCAAAAGTGAAAAAATTAGAAAAAAGAAAACGCAGGTTACAGCGTTCCATATCAAGAAGATATGAAAAAAATAAGGAAGGAGGAAATTACTGTAAAACAAGTAACATTGTAAAAAGTGAAAAAGAACTTTTAAGATTAAATCACAGACTAACCAATATTCGTCAGAACTATTTACATCAGGTAACATCGGAAATTATAAAACGAGAACCAAGTTTTATCTGTATGGAGGATTTGAATGTAAGTGGAATGATGAAAAACAAACATTTATCCAAAGCAATCCAACAAGTAGGATTTTATGAATTTAGGAAACAGATGGAATATAAATCTGTGTGGAATCACATTGCTGTTATTATAGCAGATAGGTTCTTCCCAAGTTCGAAATTATGTAGTTGTTGTGGAAGGATCAAAAAGGATTTAAAGTTATCCGAGCGTATTTATCAATGTGAATGTGGAAATGTAATGGATCGAGATGATCAAGCTGCTTTGAATTTGAAAAGATATGGAGAACATGTTTTATTTGGGCAATCTGTAACATAACATTTTCAAGTGAATACAGATAGGTACTGATACGTTAGTCAGGAATTTACGTCTATGGAGTGTACACGAACTTGTGAGTAGTATCTGCTTCGACAGTATGAAAGCATACACGCTGAAGTAGAAATGAAACATAAAAGTTTACAACTTTTTATAAGTTTTCAGTAACGGGAAAAAATGCAGGCATATGGAATAACTGATATTGGTCAGGCACGTGCCGTAAATCAGGATGCAATTTTTTATTCCGTTCATCCGGTTGGTAATCTTCCCAACCTGTTTTTAGTCGCAGATGGGATGGGCGGACATAAGGCAGGGGATTATGCGTCCTCTTTTACAGTGGAAAAATTTGTGGAAATTGTGCCAGAGATCACAAGCAGCAATCCGATTACTATTTTAAACCATACATTAAAAGAGGTAAATCTGCGCTTGTACCGACAGGCACAGAGTACGCCGGAGATGGAGGATATGGGAACTACTTTGGTAGCCGGAGTATGTGTTGATTGGGAACTTTATATTATGAATATCGGAGATAGCCGCCTCTATCTAATCAATGATACGATTCGGCAGGTAACAAGAGATCACTCTTATGTAGAAGAATTGGTATCTATGGGAAAACTGGATAAAAAAAATGCCAGAAATCATGAAAATAAAAATGTAATAACAAGGGCAGTCGGAGTAAGCCCAAGAGTAATGGCAGATTTTTTTGAAGTAGAGATTCATAAAAAAGATCAGATTCTTCTGTGTTCGGATGGTTTGACTAATATGGTATCGGATGCAGAGATTCTTCATATTGTAAACAGTGAAAGAGGAATTGAGGAAAAAGCAGCAAAGCTGGTAGAACTGGCAAACAGAAACGGTGGGAAGGACAATATTTCCGTTGTACTGGTAGAGCCGGATGGATTTGAGGTGTAAGAATGTTAGCAAATGGAGTGTTTTTAAATGACCGTTACGAGATACTGGGAAAAGTTGGTTCTGGAGGAATGTCGGATGTTTATAAAGCAAAGTGTCATAAACTGAATCGCTTTGTAGCCATTAAAGTACTGAAACAGGAATACAGCGAAGATAAGAATTTTGTAGCAAAGTTTCGTGTGGAGGCACAGTCGGCTGCCGGATTGAGTCATCCGAATATCGTCAGTATCTATGATGTAGGAGAGGATGGCGGATTGTACTATATCGTAATGGAGCTGGTAGAAGGAATCACACTGAAAAACTACATAGAGAAAAAAGGAAGGCTGGATGTAAAGGAAGCAGTCAGTATTGCAATTCAAGTCGCACAGGGTATACAGACTGCACATAGTCATCATATTATCCACCGGGATATTAAACCGCAGAATATTATTATTTCTAAAGAGGGAAAGGTAAAGGTAACGGACTTTGGAATTGCCAGAGTTTCTTCTGCACAGACGATTAATTCCAATGCAATGGGTTCAGTGCATTATATTTCGCCGGAGCAGGCAAGGGGAAATTACAGTGATGAGAGAAGTGATATTTATTCGCTTGGTATTTCGCTCTATGAAATGATTACTGGTCAAGTACCATTTGATGGAGATACAACGGTATCGGTTGCCCTGCAGCATATTCAGTCAGAAATTCCTTCTCCAAAAGAGATTGCGGAGGATCTGCCGATTAGTGTAGAAAAGATTATCTATAAATGTACGCAGAAAAAGCCGGAGAGAAGATATGCAAAAGCAGGAGAATTGATTGCTGATTTAAAACAGTCGCTTCAAACACCGGAGGAGGATTTTGTACAGATTCCTCTGCCAAACTCCGGTGCACCGACGATTTCTATGACACCGGCGGAACTAGATGTTATTAAAATAACTGTACCAGAACATCCAAAAAAGCAAGAAGAAACGGAAGAGGTACGGGTTTTGCCTCCTCGAAAAAAGGAAATACCTGAGAAAAGAGAAGTTCCACAGAATAAACAGGTTTATATTCAGGCGGAAACCGATCCAGAAGAGGAGTCGGTAAATCCAAAAGTAGAAAAGATTATGACTGTGGTTAGTGTGGCGGCAGCGGTTTTGATTGTATGTCTTTTGGTATTTATTATTGTAAAATTGCTTCCGGGTACAAAACAGGGAACAAATTCGACTACAACAAATCGTTTGGAATCAGTATCTGCAACAAAAGAACCGACAACGACATTGGCATCTGCGCAAACAACGACAACAGAATCTTCGGTTGATTCCGGGGCGACTTCCAAAATGCCGGATTTAAAAGGAATCAGTGAAAATGATGCAATGATAGCATTAAATCGAGTAAATCTTGGAATGAATAAATCCTATGAAAATTCCAATCAAGTACAAAAGGGATTTGTCATTTCTCAGGAATTTGCGGCGGACAGTGAAGTGAAGAAAAATACTTCTGTAAAAGTGGTAATTAGTCTTGGACCAGATCAGTTTGCTGTGCCAGATGTATTGAATTTAAAAGAATCCGATGCCTCTGCAATGCTAGAATCCTATCAGCTTCGAGTCAGTACCGAGTATGTCTACAGTGATTCAGTGATAAAAGGAAATGTAATCAGCACCAATCCTTCTCATTCCTCTATGGTTTCACAGGGTGATACGGTTTTATTAAGTGTCAGTATGGGACCGGAATTTGTAAATGTAATTATGCCGGATTTAAGAAATTTAACAGAGGAAGAGGCAAAATTTAAGATAGAATCAAGCGGATTGATTGTAGGGAAGATAGAAAAAGCGCATAGCAGTGAAATTGTAGAGGGACGAGTAATCAGTCAGAGTTTAGAAAAAGGCGGAACGGTAAAACAGGGAACAACGGTGGATTTTGTAGTCAGTCTTGGAGAGGAAGAAACGCAGACAGAAACGGAAACCGAAACGCAGCCGGAAACCAGTGTACCAGTAGGAACGGTTACAGTATCACCGGCTCAGGTAGCAGAATATATCTCTGGAGGAAGTTTTGCTGTACCGGTAATTCCGGGTCCGGGGATGGTAGAGCCGACTTATTATTCGGAGGCAACTCTTCGGTTGGAATTGGCGCAGACAACGGAGGATGGAAGAACTATTTTAAGAAATGTGAATACAGTAACGGTAAAACCGGAGAGTTTTCCTTATGTACAAGAAGGGATTACCGGAGAACCGGGGTTGAATGAAGGCAGTGTGCGGGTATATCTGGCTTTTGGAGGAGAAGAACATTACTGCGGAAGCTGTTTGGTGGATTTTCATTAATATTATGGAGGACGCCGAAAGCCGAATGGGGTTCTATTTTGACGATTCTCCATAAGATGCTGTATCGCTGACGGAGGACGCCGAAAGTCGAATGGGATTCTATTCCGGGCTCGCTTGCGCTTAGCATTTCCTCGTAGCGGACACATAAGGTGCTAAAATACAGCACCTAAGTGCCGACGGGAAATGATGACCCTGCATAGAACCCCATTCGGCTTTCGGCTGTGTATTCCAGAATGAAAAAATTATAACAGATAATAAGAGGTTTAATGAAAAAATATAATAATATAACAATAAGATGTTTGGTGTAGTGTTAAAAATAAAAATAGGAAAAGATAGGAGAGAGATGCAAGGAAAGATTGAAAAAGGGATTGCTGGGTTTTATTATGTTCATGTTCCGAAAAAGGGAATTTATGAATGTAAGGCAAAAGGGGTGTTTCGGAATCGAAAGGTAAAGCCTTTGGTAGGGGATGATGTGGAAATTGCCGTATTGGATCAGGAAAATAGGATTGGAAATATTATGGAACTTTATCCTAGAAAAAATACATTGATTCGACCGGCAGTTGCTAATATCGATCAGGCTTTGGTTATTTTTGCGGTGACTGATCCGCTGCCGAATCTGAATTTACTGGATCGGTTTTTGATTATGATGGAGCAGCAGAAAGTGGATACGATTATATGTTTTAATAAACAGGATTTGGCAGAACAGGAGCAGCTTGAAAAGTTAAAAGATTGTTATGCTGCTTGCGGGTATCCGGTTTTGTTTTCTAGTAATTCTACATTAGACGGAATGGATCAGATAAAAGAAGTTCTTGTTGGAAAGACTACCGTGCTGGCAGGACCTTCTGGGGTGGGAAAATCCTCTTTGCTTAATTGGCTGAATCCGAAAGCCAATATGGAAGTTGGAGGAATCAGTGAAAAAATCCGGCGTGGAAAGCATACGACACGACATAGTGAGTTGTTTTATATCGAAGAGTTAGGGAAGAATACGTATGTGTTTGATACACCGGGATTTACTTCTTTATATTTTACGGATTTAGAAGCAGAGCAGTTAAAAGACTATTTTGTAGAATTTCGTCAGTATGAAGAAAACTGTCGATTTAAAGGGTGTGTTCATGTTCGGGAACCGGACTGTAGAGTAAAGCAGGCATTAGAAGAGGGCAAAATTAGTTCGAGTCGATATAAAAACTATATGGAACTCTATCAGGAACTATATGAAAAAAAGAAGTATTGAATTTTCTACACGAGATTGTATCTGTGCGTTGCTTGAATCAAACTCGTAACAGAGAAAAAGCAGCGCAGAAAAGGAGAATATTATGTTAAAGTTAGCACCATCTATTTTAGCGGCTGATTTTACTTGTTTAGGAAAAGAAATTGAAATGGTGGATTTTGCAGGGGCGGATTATCTTCATATTGATGTAATGGATGGTATGTTTGTGCCAAGTATTTCTTATGGGATGCCAGTGATTCAGTCGATTAGAAAGACAACAAAAAAAGTATTTGATGTGCATCTTATGATAGAAGAGCCGATTCGTTATATTGATGAATTTGCAGAGGCAGGGGCGGATTTAATTACGGTTCATGCAGAGGCATGCAGACATTTAGACAGTACGATACGAAAGATTCGGCGGTGCGGCAGAAGGGCAGGAGTTGTGTTAAATCCGGCAACGCCTCTGAGTTCGATTCTTTGTGTGCTGCAGGAAGTGGATATGGTGCTTTTGATGTCGGTAAATCCCGGATTTGGGGGACAGAAGCTGATTCCTTATGTAATAGATAAGATTCGGGAATTGAGGCGGATTTGTAATGAACGGAATTTGGATTTGGATATTGAAGTGGATGGGGGGATTCGCTTGGAAAATGTTCGAATGGTGATTGAGGCGGGAGCAAATGTAATTGTGGCGGGATCTTCTGTATTTCAGGGGGATATTGCTGCGAATGTACGGGCTTATAAGGCGATATTTGAAGAGTATGGAAATGATGTGCCGATGGACTTTCGGGTGGATATCAATTCATTTTAGATGGAGGGGGACGGGGTATTTTGGAAGTGGTATCCCACTGCTGTTCCGATTCCAGAAAACAAGAAGGTCTAAGGCTTCTGTATTTTGGTGCATCCGACCGGACGGACCGGGGCGCAATTCGCCCGTGCGGCAGTCGAAGTGTTTTGGTATATCGAAAGATTTTATCAGCCGCAATAAAATCGCTTCCCGAGGCACACGGGCTAAACACGCCCCTTTTTTTGCACACACTGCATAGAAGCAGTATGTGCAAAAAATTCTAGATTTTTATAGTAGATTTTTTGCCTTTTTGTTGTAATATTTAATACTATAGCGAACGAATAAGATGTTTTCGCTTATGACTGATAGAAAGGATTTTATTTATGAAAACAGTTGTTACTTGGATTTTTGCCGGTGGGGAGATCCAGGAGGATTTTGTTGCAGACTATGCAAAAGAAAATCAGGCGGATCAGATTGTTGCAGTGGATGGCGGACTTGCTGTTGTGGATTGTTTGGGGCTTTGTCCGACTTATATTGTAGGAGATTTTGATACGGTATCGTCTGAGCTTTTGAAAAAATATCAATTAGAGAAGCAGGTTGTTGTCCGTAAATTTCAGCCGAAAAAGGATCTGACAGATGGAGAGATTGCTGTAGAAGTAGCTTTGGAACTTGGCAGTACAAAGATTGTGTTGTTTGGTACAACCGGAAAACGGTTAGATCATCTGCTGGGCAATCTTTCTTTGCTTTATTTGGCAGAGAGGGATGGGGCTTCTTGTGAGATTTTGGACGCTTACAATCGGATTCGGCTGCTTCGGTGCAGGCAGCAGTATTGGATAGAGCGAGGGACACAGTTTGGAAGGTATGTTTCTTTTTTGCCTTTTACGGATAAGGTGGAAGGAGTGACTCTTACCGGATTTCAGTATCCGCTGAAAGATTTTACAATGACTCGATTTTTTAACCCTACACTTGGAATCAGTAATGAGATTGTGGAAGAAAGAGGAGGAATCTGGTTTTCGGAGGGGATTTTATTTTGTGTGGAGTCAAGGGATACTGTGGAATAAAGAGGACGTCAGATTCTGAACTGGTTCAGAATTTGACTCAGCTTAAGACTTCCATGACTTTTTCAAACTTATTTTGATAGTATTGTTTACTTTTTATAGATAATTTTTGGAAACTTCTTGTTAGTTTATCCTTTACGAATTTTTTGCCATCTTCAATCGTCATTCCTTTTTGAACGTAAGCTAAATACAGCAAACTGGGAATACTGTCAAAGTGCGAAATTGCATCAGCATCAGCAACGCATAATTCTTCAAGACTATTTTTTTCTAAATTTATACTGCCTCTGTGATTTTTAATGCATTCTTGAACCAAATGAATTTTTTGGTTATCGTAATCATATTTATTTAAAATATGATATGCCATTTCTGCTCCATGTATATGATGTAAATCATATAGACTATAATCTGTAATAGAAGCAATGTCATGCAGCCAAGCTGAAATCAGGACAACTTCTTTATCTGCACCGTATTTTTCTGCCAGAATTTCTGCATTTTTAACTACAGCAATAATATGATAGTAACATCCTATTCCGAATTTATTTGTTTCTCTTTGGCATCTATCATATAATTCCTTTTGTAAATTTCTCAAAATATCTTCTCGCATATCTTTTCCTCCATAACTGCCAATTTTCAGCTTTAATTATATCATAATAATTGATATTTGTCACATAATCTTTAATAATATCAGGATAAACTTATAAACTTAAAAAGGATAAAATCTTGATTTTATAAAAAGATTAGATAAGAACTTTTTAGAGTTTTCAAAATTTGCGGAAAACTTGTTTTGTAATAAAACATCGTTTCTGCCGTACTCCAACTAACAGCGAGAGGCGGTTTGCTCCTATCCTTTGCCAGCGACTTCGGAGAACGGTTAGAAAGTCTTGGGCTTCTGTGGAAGCGCCTAGAATTTTTTGCATATCCTGCTTCCATGCAGGGTATGCAAAAAAAGGGACGTGTTTAGCCCGAAGAATAGAGAAGAGGATGTTTTATGGATGATAAAACCTTTCCTTACACCTGTTTCGTTTCGGTTGTTATGAGGGCGAATTGCGTCCCGGTTCGTATGGTTGGATGAACATAAATCAGAAGCCCTAGACTTTCTTAGCGTTTGGAGCGGAGCAGGCAAAGGATAGGAGCAAACCGCCTCTTGCGTCCGGTGAAAGCCAATAATTTTAGATTTTTATAATAAATTTTATAATGAGTTATCTTGACAATTTTTTGCCATAATGAGATAATAAGGGAAATGCGGATGGTTCTTCGCCCGCACATAGATTGAAGCAAAAGGAGGACATTATATATGTCAACAAAAGCGTATTATCCAATTGAGGAGATTGGTGCAGGGAAAGTTGGTTTTTCTACAACACGTTCCATTATTGAGGCAGCTTTTTATGGTAACAATGTCGTAAAGGTAAACACTCTGAAAGAGGCATATGAATTGGCAAAAAATTCACCGGGTACGATTGTAACCGATATGCCGGTATACAGAGGAGAAGAGTTTGGTCTGGAAAAAGATGCAAAAGTTCTTTTATTTAATGATGGTGCTGTAACCGGACGTTATGCAGCAGCCCGCCGTATTAAGGGAGAACCGGGAGTTGATAGTAAGAAACTTGATAAGGTGGTAATGGATGCGGTATATGAATCCCGCTGGAAAACTTTGTATCATGCAGAGTGCTTTGTTGGATTAGATCCGGAATTTATGGTAAAAGCACATTTATTGATTCCAGAAGGAGAAGAAAATCTTCTTTATAACTGGATGATTAATTTCCAGTATATGTCTGACGAATATGTAAAGATGTATAAATCCTCTAAGCCGGTTGGAGATGGAAAAGAGCCTGATATCTTTATTTTCTCTGATCCGCAGTGGACACCGGGAAATCGTCCTGATGTAGATTATAGCTGCTTAAGCGATCCGCTTACTATGTGCTATTTTGATACAGCAGAAAACTGTGCTTGTATTTTGGGTATGAGATATTTTGGCGAACATAAAAAAGGAACGTTGACGATGGCATGGGCGATTGCCAATCGAAATGGTTATGCTTCCTGCCATGGCGGACAGAAAGAATATACATTAGAAGATGGTTCAAAGTTTGTTGCATCGGTATATGGGTTGTCTGGTTCAGGAAAATCTACTTTAACTCATGCAAAACATAACGGAAAATATCCTTCTATTAAAGTACTTCATGATGATGCATTTATTATTAATACTGATACTTGTGCATCGGTTGCATTAGAGCCGACTTATTTTGATAAGACAGCCGATTATCCGACCGGATGTGCAGATAATGTATATCTGTTGTCTGCTCAGAACTGTTCTGCTACATTAGACAGTGATGGAAAGGTGCAGTTGGTAACAGAGGATATTCGAAACGGCAACGGTCGTGCGATTAAATCCAAATTGTGGTCACCAAATCGTGTGGACAAGATTGATGCTCCAGTAAATGCAATTTTCTGGATTATGAAAGATCCGGCTATCCCGCCAGTAATTAAGTTAAAGGGTGCTGCATTGGCTTCTGTTATGGGTGCAACACTTGCTACAAAGACTTCTACTGCAGAACGTGTAGCAGCAGGAACAGACTTAAATGCACTTCGTATTGTTCCTTATGCAAATCCGTTTAGAACTTATCCGTTAGTAAATGACTATGAGAAGTTTAAGAAATTGGTAGAAGAGAAAAATGTAGACTGTTATATTGTAAATACTGGTGATTTTATGGGAACAAAGTGTAAACCAGCCGATACACTTGGTATTTTGGAATCGATTGTAGAAAGAAAGGCACAGTTTGAAACATGGGGACCTTTTGAAGATATCGAAATTATGTATGACTGGTCTGGAAAGACAGCAGACTTTAAGCCTGATTTAACAGATAAGGATTATGTAGCAGCATTAAAGGGTGCAATGATGAATCGGGTAAAGGCAGTGGAAGACTTCTCTACAAAGAAAGAAGGATACGATAAGCTGCCGGATGAGGCATTAGAAGCATTAAAGAAGATTGTAAGCGAAGCAGAAACATTATAAAAAGAATAAAAAGATTGTGATATGATAGATGGCAGTTTCGGGAAAAGATACCGAAGCTGCCATCTATTTTTTGTCATATCTATTTCAGGTTTTACATATAGTAATGCTAGATAACTAGAAAAAAGAAAATCAGTTATTTGAATAGAAAGGAAAGGAGAGGGAGAAAAAATATAGAATTTGGAGGAAAAAATGAGAAGAAAAGAAGATGTGATGAAGATATTTCCTCAAGCTATTCGAAATTTGTTTGCACAAAGTGAATGGAATTTAGAGGAACTGCAGGAGATTCGGCTGCGGATCAATGCTCCCTTGTTGGTAGTATATCAAAATAAAGAGTTCTATGTCAGTAAAGATGGACGGCTTTCACAGGCAGAGGAAAGTGCTTTTATTGTGACAAAAAATGAGATAAGAGAAACAATGGAGTATGTAAGCAATTATTCGATGTATGCATATGAGGACGAGATTCGACAGGGATTTATTACGATACAGGGCGGGCATCGGGTAGGACTTGCCGGAAAGATTATTATGGAGCAGGATGCCATTAAAAGTATGAAATATATTTCGTTTATCAATATCCGGCTCTCTCACCAGATCAAAGGATGTGCCGATTCGGTTATGCCTTATATCCGGCAGGGCAGCGGAATATATCATACACTGATTATTTCTGCACCCCGCAGAGGAAAGACTACACTTTTGCGGGATGTGATTCGGCAGATTTCGGACGGGGACAATAAACATCGAGGGATGACAGTTGGAGTAGTGGACGAACGCTCGGAAATTGGAGCTTGCTATATGGGAATTCCTCAAAATGAATTGGGGATTCGGACGGATATTTTAGACTGCTGTCCGAAAGTACAGGGGATGCTGATGCTGATTCGTACCATGTCGCCGGAGGTAATTGCAGTAGATGAGATTGGAAGCCGGGAGGATATGGAAGCAATGATTCATGTAATGAATTGCGGCTGTAAGCTGATAGCTACCGTACATGGCAGTTCGATTGAGGATATCCGAAATAAGCCGATTATTCGTAAACTTCTTCAAGAGCGGATTTTTGAGCGATATATTGTAATGAACAATCAGGAGGAAGTAGGAAAGATTGCCGAGATTTTTGACTGTCAGGGAAATCCGCTTTACAATCGGATGGAGGTGTCAACATGTTAATTCGTATTCTGGGAATTGCAGTGGTCTTAGTGGCTTCCTGCGGACTGGGATTTCGAATCAGTTATGAATTTCTATATCGAATTGAGGATTTACAGCAGATAAAGCGGGTGATTGTAATGCTGCGGGGAGAGATTAAATATGCCAATGCACCACTTACAGAAGCATTGTCTGCGATTGCTTTAAGAGTACCTGCTCCTTGGAAAGATTTTTTAAAGGAAATGACAGAAACAATGGAAGCATATGGCGGAGATACCTTTGCTTCTATTTTTCAGACATTGCAGAAAAAGTATTTAGACAGGACAAGTCTGCTTCCAAAAGATATCAGCCGTCTAAGTGAATTTGGTGCAAATCTTGGATATTTAGATAAAGAAATGCAGATTGGAAGCATTGATCTGTATTTGGAGGAATTAGAGGGGCAGATTGTACAAGCAGGAGAAAAGGCGGAAAAAAACAGTAAGTTATACCGGATTATGGGAATGGCAGTCGGGATGCTGATTTTATTGATTATTCTTTAAGCGGGGTGATTTATGACAATCAATCTAATTTTTCGTATTGCTGCGGTTGGAATTTTAGTATCAGTTTTAGGACAGGTTTTAAAGCATAGCGGCAGGGAGGAACATGCATTTTTAATCAGTTTGGCAGGGCTTTTATTAGTATTGTTTTGGATTGTTCCTTACATATCAGAATTATTTGAAACAATTAAAACATTGTTTTCTCTGTAAAGACAGAACCGGCTTTGGGAGGGAGGAGAATGATTCGTATTTTACTGATTGCTGTTGCGGTGGTTTTTTTGGTGATGCTGCTAAAGCCTTTAAAGGGAGAATATGCAATGCTGGTCGTACTGGCAGGGGGAATTTTAATGATGCGGTATGGAGTGGAGCAGATGCAGCAGATTTTGGAAACCATAGAAACATTAAAGGGGTATATGCCTTATATATCGAATTATCTGGGATTGTTTATAAAAATGATTGGGATCACGTATTTATGCGAATTTACAGCGGGACTTTGCCGGGACGGAGGGTGTCAGTCGTTAGGAGGACAGATTGAGATCTTGGGTAAACTTTCGATATTGGCAATGAGTACGCCGGTATTGGTTGCGCTGTTTGAAACAATTGAGCGTCTTTTATCTTAAGAGTTTGGAAGTTTTTTCCGGGAGGACGCCAGATGCGAAAACCCCAGACAGACTGCTGTTCCGGTTTCCAAAAAGTAAGAAGTTCTAAGACTTCTGCATTTTCATTTATCTAACCAGACAGACCGGGGCGCAATTCGCCCTTATGGCAGTCAAAACTTTACTGGCATACCA